>NZ_JBICYB010000022.1:0-113798 GCF_043200575.1 Streptomyces sp. NPDC048392 | reverse complement strand
GGGCGGAAGTCGTCCGTGACGGCATCCTGCCCGCTACACTCCCACCGCTCCACGTTCCCCCAGGTCAAGCCACGAAGTACTGCTGGAGTACTAGTGCTGTGACCGCATGGGTTCGCCGGTTCGGATGCCTTACCTTGTCGTTTAACGACTCTGCTGGTCATCAGGCCCATGCGTTGAAGAGCGTTCCGCCCAGCGTGGCGATGCCGTAGGAGCGGATTTGGCGCCACTCGCTCTGTGCAAGCACCGAGGTGTCCACGTCGGAGAGTGGTGTGGCGAGCTGCTCGCTACTCAGAACCATGAAGCCTGCTTCAGCAAAGGCAGAAGCCCACGGTGGAGGGGGGAGAAACTCCTCTGCGTACCAGTTCCGGCGTTCTTGTACGAAGGCGATCCAGGGGTGATGGGCGTGACACAGGATGACGCACTCGCCAGTGCGGCTGACGACCGACGCGGTGTGGAAGGTCCGGGGGTACTCTTGGCCCTCGATCTCGCCCACTTGGCCTTCGACGGCTCGGGCAGCGGCATACAAAGCGGCCCGGAATGCCCGCAGGTCGGTTTCCGGTAGGGGGCCGTCCTTCGGTACGAAGAAGCCTGTCGCACCCCGCGGCAGCGTGAAGCCCGTGTTTCCCTCATTGCCCATGTCGCTCATCTTGCCCGGTGCGAGACCCACTTGGTCGTCGTAGGTGCTGTGGGCTGCGGGTTCATCCAGTGCGGCGGGGCTTGGTTCCTGTCTTGTGGTGTGCGGGGCGGGTGTATGCCTGACCAGTGGCGAGGACTCGCCCCACGTCGTAGCGGGTTGCCGTGCGGTGGTTCTTCGAGCCGAGTGGCCGACCTGGGCCGGGGCGGGTCGGTTTCGGTGCACCTACCGGGGAACCGGTCTTCGCGCGCAGGTTCCTGAACCCCCTGCGGACGCGGGCAGGGGTGAGTTTGTTCGGATCGGTCGGCTTCTCCCAGGGTCTGCGGAGGTCGGTGGCCAGCGGGCGGGCGAGCCGGAGCTGGGCGTAGGCGGCGATCACCAGCCACGTCCACCGGTCGGCCGCTTCTGAGCTGCGAAGCCGGGGTTTCGTCCAGCCGAGGGTCTGTTTGAACAGGCGAAACGTGTGCTCCAGGTCGAAACGGCGCAGGAATGACTGCCAGCAGCGGTCCACGTCGTCAGTGGTGGCGCCGGTTTCCGACCACCACAGCCAGACGGGCTTGTTGACCCCGCCGGAGGGCAGCTTCTCGACGACCAGGCGAACGACGGTGCCCTCGATGATGGGCAGCGGTCCGTCGTGCTCCAGCCAGGCCGCCCGGCGGGTCAGCCTCGGGTGCAGCCGGTCCCACGCCTGCGCGGTTGCCTTCCCGTAGAGACGGGTGTCCGTGACGGTCACGGCCTGCTCAGTGCCCCAGGTGGCAGAGTCACCGAAGACGAACTCGCCCCCGTGCTTGGGTGGTCGGCCACCTTTCGGGTCGTAGACCCGCGGTGGCGTTGCGTCGGGCGCCGCATCACACGGTCGGAGCGAAGGCGGCCAAGGACCTGCACTGGCAGGCCGTCCAGCAGGTGAGCGATGCGGGGAGCGTCGTAGCCGGCGTCCATCACCACCAGCACCTCCGGGTCGCCCGGCTGCCACTGCCCGGCGTCCACCAGCCGCTCGATGACCTCGCGGATCTGCACCGTGGTCACCGCGGCGACGTCCGCCCCGGGATCCAGGCGGACCGCGTCCAGCACCGCAGTCCAGGAGGTACGGCCGGTCTCCAGCGCGGCCACGATCGAGTACGGCCAGCCCGGCACCATCTGATGCTTGCCCTCGCCGCGGCCGAACGTGTGGCAAAAGGCACGGTCAGCACACGTGTTGGCATCCGGCCGCAGCCAAGGTGAGACGTCGACGGCCAGAACGAGCCGACCGTCCGCAGCCCTCGGCAACGGCACCCCGGCCAGGGCCCGGCGAAGCCGGGCGACATCGATCTGCCCTTGGTTGAGCGCTCCGTACAGGGCGCCGTGTCCGCGCTGGTGCTCAGGCGCCAGAGCCAGGTCGACCAGCGTCTTGACCGGGCCGTCCGTACACAACAGCGCGTCGCACAGGTCGAACAGCGCGTCGCCCCGAGCGGTCAGACACGCGTACAACTCCGACCGGAAGTGTGACGCTTCCGCGAACGCATCCCGCAGGACGCCCTGATACACCAAACTCACGACCACGGCCTTTGCGCTGATTCCTCTGCCTCTGTGACGGAGCAAAGGATCAGCCGACGGCCGCTTCCACGTCCGCTGAACTGCGAAAACGCCGACCAAGTTCGAGCCGCGTTCGACCCCGGACCATAAACGACAAGCTTACAGGTTGTTTGCATAGAAGCTGGTGAGTCGTTCGACGGCAGTGTCGAGGTATTCGGGTTCGTCGTACATCTCGTAGTGGCCGGCGCCGTCGATCACCATGAGGTCGACCGGGTTGGGGGCCAGTTTCCACAGCTGCATGCCGGTGTCGTAGGAGCCGGTGTTGCCGATGCGTCCGGCGAGGATGACCTGAAGTGGCTGGGGCATGAGCCGATCGGCCAGGTGGAACGCGTCGTAGCCCAGCAGGAGGGAGTCGCTGCGCAAGAGGCGCCGGTTGGTGGAGTGTTCGTTACGGCCGCGCTCGGTGCGGTAGTAGGTGACGGCCTGGGTGGTGTCGATGTCGGTCAGGCCCGCTGTTGTGGCGTCCTCCAGGGTGTCGGGCAGCCAGTTCACGCGGGTCGTCTCGCCGGAGCGGGTCTCTTCGGTCCGTGCGTCCGCGAGGGCGTCGAGTGCTGCGGCCGGACCGTCGGGGGAGAAGCTGCGGAACGCGGCGCCGATGTTGACGGGGACGACCGTGCCGACCGCCTTGATGCGGTGGTCCGTGCGAGCGGTGTGCACGGCGTAGCCGCCACCGGCGCAGATGCCGAGGACGCCGATGCGCTGCGGGTCGATGCCGGGGGTCGTGGTGAGCACGTCGATGGCGTAGGAGATGTCCTCACCTCGGCGGTAGGGGTCTTCGAGGTCGCGGGGCTCGCCCTCGCTCTGACCCTGATGGGCGGGGTCGAGGACGAGCGCCGCGATGCCGCGGGCGGCGAGACGGGAGGCGTAATTGGCGCCGATCTGCTCCTTCACGCTGCTGCCCGGGGTGGAGAGCACCACGGCGCGCAGCGGTGCGCTGCTGTCGGCGTTGTCGGGCAGGTGGAGGTCCGCGGCGAGGTTGACGGGACCGCGCGGGATCGTGAGGTGCTTAAGCATGCCTGGCTTCCTTCGTGAGACTGTTGTTCCATAGGAGTCCAGTACGAGACAATGTATTGTACGATCTTTACTTAATACGAAACTGTACCACATGGATGGAGGGGTCGCATGTCAGTCGACGGAGCGCAGCTGTGGACGCTGAACCAGCGGCTGCTGGGCGTTGTGATGGATGCCTGCACGGGGGAGCTGGCCGAGCTCGGGTTGGAGACGAAGGAGTTTTTCGTCCTGGCCGAGGTGGAAGCCTCGCCGTACCCGGCCGAGATCGCGACGGCACTGCTGCTCCCCAAAGCGAGCGTGACGGTCTACGTCCGCAACCTCGTCGCCAAGGGGTTCATCCGGCGCGAGATCGACGACGCGGACCTGCGGCGTCACCGGCTCGTACTAACCGCTGAGGGCACAGAGGCACGGGATCGCGCACTTGCAGCCCTCGCGGCGGAGTACGACCGCAGACTGGCGAGGATCACTCCGCGGGACCGCACCGAGCTGCAGCGCATCCTTCAGGAGATGCTCTAAGCCCGCATGAGTCCATGGTCACGAGCTGTTCGCCTGCCCGGTGAACCCCTGCTGAACCCCTGCTCGCCAGTGCTGTGACCGCGTAGATTCGTTGGATCGTTCAGCCTGCGGTGGCGAGGGGGGCGTCCGCCCCAGCGGATCCCTTTCTCGCTGCGGATGCGGGCGCGCTCCTTGCGTTCGGCGGCCAGGACATCGGGCCCTCGGCCGGAATTTCGCGGTGAGCGAGGAACTCGTCGATCAAACGAGCCCGCTCGGCCGCCGTGGCATCACTCAACTCGATCACGCGGCCTTCCGTCTCCACCTTGATGCCGCGCACGGGCCGGTTCTTCAACCAGGTGTCGGCGAGTAGGAGGACTTGACGCAGAGCAAGCGACGCGGCCGTAACGACAACCGACCCAGCGGCGATCAGCTTGCTGCTCTTCGCTCCCTCCGGGATATGGCCTGCCGAGCGCCCGGACCGTACGTCCAGTACGTCCAACTCCTGGAGCGAGCGCCGCAGCTGTCCTCCAAGGCGCAGCAACTCGTCATCGTCTGTGTCAGCAAGCCCCAGGAGTTCCAGTCTTACGGTCCGGTGCATAGGTCCACCCCGCTGTCTGCGCTCTCTTCGCGCGGCAGGTCAGGGAGAGAACTGGTTGGGTTGAGGCGAACGCCAGGTACTGGGGCGGTCAGGCTGCGGTCTTCCGCGCCCTCATCGCTCACTCCGCTGAGGCCCGGCGGTATGGGCTGCCCCGCGAGTACAACTTGCCGCAGCAACGGATGTGGCCCTCCGCCGCCTCCCGCCTGCCTGCCTCAGGCAGCCGATGGGGCCGGTGAGGGCGAATACAGGACTGGTCTGCCCGGAGCGACTCGGCCCCTGATCTGGGTGCCCTCGGGACGCCTCAGCTTCCTGATGTCGTTTCTAAGTATGAATTGATATCATCGGCGGGTCGTCGGACTGTGGAGGGACAACTGATGGCCAGGACTGTGATCGATCTGGACGAGGAGATCGTCGAGCAGGCGATGCGGGTGTACGGGGTGAAGACGAAGGCCGCCGCAGTGCGGGCGGCCATGGAGGAGGGGGTGAGGCTGCGGCTGCGCCGGGAGCTGTTCGATGCCATTGACGAGGGTGAGTTCGAGGACGCGTTCGCGGAGATCCGGTCGCAGACGGGGCCACGGAATCCGGACGGCTCGCTAAAGCGCGAAGGCGGGGCTTCGGCGGCGTGAAGGGGCGCTACCTCATCGACAAGTCCGCGCTGGCCCGCCGGGGCAAGCCGGCGGTGCGGGCGCGGCTGGATGCGCTGGACCGTGACGGGCTCCTAGCGCTGTGCGCCCCGACCGAGTACGAGGTTCTGTACTCGGCGCGCGGAAAGCGCGAGGCGCTGCGCCTGCGTACTCTGCTCCGTGGTTTCGACTACGTGCCCTGCAATGACGAGGAGTTCGAGCGGGCACTCGCGATCCAGGCACTGGCGCTGAACGCTGGTTTTCACCGGGCGCTGTCGCTGGCCGACGTCCTCATCGCGGCAAGCGCCGAACGGCACCGGGCCACGGTCCTGCACTACGACGGCGACTTCGACATGATCGCCTCGGTGAGCGGGCTGCAAGCCGAGTGGGTCGTGGACCCCGGCACCGCCGACTGAGCCGGGAACGCGCATGCCGTGCCAGGGCAGGGCGCCCGAGTCCTCCAACTGCCAGATGCAGCGCCCGCCCCAGTGGCCCACAGCCTGGCCAGCTCCATGCCGACGGTACTCGTCGAGTCGCTTACGGAGCCCGCGTCGGCCGTCCTTGCCCGCCGATGCCTTGCCCACGTACAAGATCGTGGCTCTGTCCACCCAGGCGGCCCTCAGCACGTCAACCGTCACCGACGGATCTCGCCCCTTGAGGTGCCCCGCGGGACTGAGGGACAAGAAGCTCGGTGCGGACGTACTCGGGCGGAGCACAACGTAGATCCCGGCTTCTCGGGGAACTGCGCCGTCACTCAACCCGCTGAAGGGCACGAACCCGCTGAACCCGCGGTCTGTCAGCGTCTTCAGCGTCAGCTCCGGCAGAGGGGCCATGTGCCGAATCGTGCCTCTACACCTGCACCTGCGCCAAGGGCACTGCTCGGGAGCACAGTTGTGGCCGCGGTACGCACACCCGCAGCCACCGCTGTCGACACGACACGTTGCTTCTCAGTACCCAGGTGGTTCATGATCGACCTGTCGCGCAGGCAGCCGTCGGAGTGACTGGGGTGATCCGGGGGCGAGGACCCGCCCCCGGCGAGCGGACTCCCCGGTCCACCCCCTACCCGGGTATCACCGCGACTTGGCTCCCCGGTACGACGCCCCGACGTCCATCGTCTCCCTGCCTTCTTCTCGTCACCGCGAACCGGACAGAGGGCGTAGGGAGACGTTGCGGCGTTCGGCCGTACGGTACGGTAGGCCGTCGGCCGCCAGGAAGAGGCGGGTGACGACACGGCCGTCGTCGCCCGGGTCGGCTGCACCACGTCCTACGGTACCGGCCTGGACCTGGCGATGGACCGACTCGCCGAGGCCGGCGCCGAGCGCCACCCTCCCCCTTCGTCAACGGCCTGGACGCGGTCGGCCGAACCGACCCCGCACTCTTCCGCCACAGCCTCGGCTCGGTGGTGCGCGGCCCCGTCGCCGCCGCCGCCAACGCGAGCGACTTCGTCGTCAGAATGTTCGCGCGGCATGCTCGTGACGAAGTCATCGCGCTGGGCGCCGGTGCGGGCCTCGGCTCCTTCCCGCCGGCGGCACGAGCGCCGGCTGCGCGGCGCCGCACCGACACCGTTCACCCAACACGGGAGTACCACCATGTCCCTCACCGGCGAATCCGCTCCGCCGCACGCCGAGAAGCCCGCCGCGAGGCCCTCCCGGCCCGACACCGGCAGCGAGTTCACCCCCCTGCTGCGCGACGTCAAGGAACAGGGGCTGCTCGACCGGCGCACCGGCTGGTACGCGCGGACCATAGTGACCAACGCGCTCGGTCTGGCCGGTGTCGTCGCCGGCATGGCCCTCGTCGGGGACTCGTGGTGGGTGCTCGCTCTCGCCCCCGTCCTGGCCGTCCTGTGCGCCCGCACGGCGTTCATCGGCCACGACGCGGGCCACGCCCAGATCAGCGGCAACCGCGCCACCAACCGCCGTATCGGGGTCATCCACGGCAATCTGCTGCTCGGCATGAGCTACGCGTGGTGGAACGACAAGCACAACCGCCACCACGCCAACCCCAACCACGTCGACAAGGACCCCGACGTCGCCCCCGACGTGCTCGCCTTCACCAGCGGGCAGGCCGCCACGCGCGTCGGCGTCCGCGCCCGGTTCACCCGCCACCAGGCCTGGCTGTTCTTCCCGCTCACCCTCCTGGAGGGCCTCGCCCTGAAGCTCTACGGCTTCCGGGACCTGCGCCGCCAGACCGGCCGCGAACGCCTGCAGGAGAGCACGCTCCTCGTCGCCCACGTCGCCGGCTACGTCACCCTGCTCCTGACGACCATGCCGCTCACGCACGCACTCGTCTTCGCCGCGCTCCACCAGGCCCTGTTCGGACTGCACCTGGGCATGGCCTTCGCGCCCAACCACAAGGGGATGGAAACGCCCGACCCCGACGGCGAGAGGTGGGGGCACCTGCGCCGCCAGGTCCTCACGTCCCGCAACATCAAGGGGAGCTACCTCACCGACTGGTTCCTCGGCGGCCTCAACTACCAGATCGAGCACCACCTCTTCCCCAGCATGCCCCGCCCCCACCTCAGGCTCGCCCAGTCCGCGGTGAAGGCCCGCTGCCGCGAGCTCGGCATCCCCTACACGGAGACCGGGTTCGTCGACTCCTACCGGCAGGTGCTGCGGCACCTGCACGAGGTGGGGGAGCCGCTGCGTGCCTCCTGAGCCCGTCGTGCGGCACTTACGCTGGTGCTCATGACCCCCGTCGAGGAGGAACGCCCGCGTGCGCTGCTCGCGGGTGCCTCGCGGCGGTGGGTGCGGCTGCTGCCGTGGGGCCTGGCGTTCGTGCTGAGCGTCGCCCTGCTGCCCACCACGATCCGGGTGCTCACCGCCGACTACGGCCTGAACGGCGGCGTCGCGAGCGCCCTGGCCGTCGCACAGGCGGCGCCCCTGCTGCTCGCCGTCCTCCGTCCGCTGCGGGCCTGGTACGTGGCTCCCGGCCCTGGATGTTCGCCCTGCCGACGTTCGCGGTCATCGGGGCCACCCTGCTGGTGAACAGACTGATGCCCGCCGATCCACCGGGCCGGCCGGACGGCGCCGGGTTCGACTGGCCCGGCCTGCTTCTCCTGAGCGGGACGCTGGTCACGCTCATGCTGGTCATCGCGCTCGCGCTCGCGCCCGACCTCGGCTCGCGCCCGCTCGTGCTCAGCGCCCTCGTCGTGGCCCTGGCCGCCCTCGTCACCGGATGGGTGGCCGTCGAACGGCGTGCCGCCGCCCCGATGATCGATTTACGCATGCTGGCACGGCCCGCGATGTGGAAGGCGTGCGTGCTGACTCTCGTGATCTGAGCCGGTACGTCGATGACGGTCTATCTCGTTCCGCAGCTGCTCGACGTGTCCGGCGACGGCTACGGCTTCGGCGCCGGCGCCACCGAGATCGGGCTCTTCCTGCTGCCCGGCGCCGTGGCCGCGTCGCTGGCCGGGCCGGTCGGCGGGCTCGGGGAGCGGCGCTTCGGCTCGCGTGCGGTGGTGAACGCCGGGATCGTCACCATGACGGCCGCGCTGATCGCCCTGGCGGCCGTACACCACGAGGTCTGGCACCTCGTCGTCGGCAAGGCGCTGAGCGCGCTGGCCAACGGCCTGTGCGTCACGGCGATGACGACCAGCACCCCCACCTCCGTCGACCGGAGCGACACCGGCATCGCCACCAGCCTGATCCTGGTGACCCGCGTGCTCGGCTACGCCGTGGGCGGACAGCTCGGAGGCGCTCCTCACCGCCGGAACCCCCGCCGGCTCACCGAGCCAGACCGCCGCGCGCATACCATGCGCTCAGTGATCGGCGACCGGCCGACCGCCCGCCCCAAGCCTGAACCAGGAGCACGGAACCCGTGTCCATACCGCCGCCGCCCGGCCCCCAGGGGCCGTACTCCCAGGGGCCGTACTCCCAGGGGCCGTACCCGCCGGGGCCGTACCCGCCGGGGCAGCCGCCGCAGCAGGGGCCGCATCCGGCTGCCTGGGGGCAGCAGCCCTACGGGCCCCGGGCCCGGCAGGCGCCCGTCAACGGGCTCGCCATCGCCGCCTTCGTGCTCGGCGTCCTGTGTCTCGTGCCGGCGGCCGGACTCGTGCTGGGGCTGGTCGCGCTGGCCCGGATCCGGAAGCGGGGCGAGCGGGGCAAGGGGTTCGCGGTGGCCGGTTCCGTGCTGTCCTGCGTGGGGCTGGCCCTGTGGGCGCTGTCGCTCTCCACGGGCGCCGCCGCCGACTTCTGGGACGGCTTCCGGGACGCCGCCCGCGGTGAGGGCACCGCCTACTCCCTCCAGAAGGGCCAGTGCTTCACCACCCCCGACGGCTCCCTCCGGGGGGTGACGTACGACGTCGACCAGGTGCCCTGCGCAGCGGATCACGACGGCGAGGTGTTCGCCTCCTTCGAACTGCCGGACGGTTCCTACCCGGGCGACGGAGAGATCACCCGGGCCGCCGACGACAGGTGCTACGCCCTCCAGGACGCCTACGCGATGGACCGGTGGGCGCTGCCGGCCGACGTCGACGTGTACTACCTGACCCCGACCTCCGGCAGCTGGCGGACCGGCGACCGCGAGATCACCTGCCTGTTCGGGAACACGGACGAGCGGGGCACGCTGACCGGCTCGCTGCGCAACGACGGCCCGCGGCTCGACCCGGACCAGCACACGTACCTGCTGGCGGAGGGCTGTCTGAACCGGGCCATGGACGAGATGCCCGCGGCCGAGGCAGTCGAGAGCGACTTCGCGGGCTACCGGGTCTGGGCGGGACAGGTGTCGGAGGCGCTCGGGGGAGAGATCGCGACGCTGGACGGGCACGGCTGGCCCGCCGGCGCCGAGCGCCCGGTCGCCGAGCTGACCGAGGACCTGAAGGCGGCGCGGAAGGAGTGGGGCCTGGCGGCCAGGGCCGCCGACCTGGACGCGTACTTCGAGCACTACGGCAAGGGGTACGACCTCGTCGTGGCCGACACCACGGTCACCGCCCGCAAGGCTCTGGGCCTGGCCACCACGCCGCCGGACTCCGGGCGCGGCGGCGACGGCGGGGGAGGAGACCCCGGCCTGGAGGTGTGAGGGCGGCCGTAGCGGGGAGAAAGTGCCTGCGCAAAGCCCTCCGGCCATGCAAGTCATCACATCGAGTGATTCTTTGGCCTTTGCTTGCCTGGTACAACCTACGGTTGCCACGCTGTTGCTGTCTGTACAACCTGATGGGAGCGGCCAGTGACATTCGGTGAGCAGCCGGCGTATCTGCGTGTCGCGGGTGATCTCCGCAAGAAGATCGCCGACGGCCTGCTGCCGCCCCATACCCGCCTCCCGTCCCAGGCGCGGATCCGCGAGGAGTACGGAGTCTCGGACACCGTCGCCCTGGAGGCCCGCAAGGTGCTGATGGCCGAGGGTCTGGTCGAGGGCCGCTCCGGTTCCGGCACCTATGTGCGTGAGCGGCCCGTCCCCCGGCGCGTCGCCCGCTCCGGGTACCGGCCGGCCGGCGGCGCCACGCCCTTCCGGCAGGAGCAGGCCGACGGTGACGCGCGCGGCACCTGGGAGTCGCGCAGCGAGCAGGCCGAGGCGAGCGGTGCCGTGGGCGAGCGGCTCGGGATCAAGCCGGGCGACCGGGTGATGTGCACGCGGTACGTCTTCCGGGAGGCCGGCGAGGCCGTCATGCTCTCCACCTCCTGGGAGCCGCTGGACCTGACCGGCCGCACGCCGGTGATGCTGCCCGAGGAGGGACCGCTCGGCGGCATGGGTGTCGTCGACCGGATGGCCGCCATCGACGTCGTCGTCGACAACGTCACCGAGGAGGTCGGCGCCCGCCCCGGCCTCGCCGAGGAACTGCTCGCCCTGGGCGGCGTGCCCGGGCACGTGGTCCTGGTCGTCCAGCGCACGTTCTACGCCTCGGGCCGCGCGGTCGAGACCGCCGACGTGGTCGTCCCGGCCGACCGGTACCGGGTGGCGTACCACCTGCCCGTCAGATAGGCCGTCAAGTAACGGCGCTGCCGGGCGAGTTCGCGCTCCCCCCGCGGTGTGAGATGGCGCACGCCCGTCGCGCGCCTCCCATGTCTTCCTCTTCCGCTCGCAGCCCTGTCCGTAGTCGGCGCCGCCCTTCGCGTGGCACCAGAACCGGTCGTTCCCGCAGGTCGCCTTCCTGAGGTCCGTCATGCCCTTGACCGGAGGCATCGGCGCGCGGAGGCGGCGCGTTCCGCATCGTGCGCCCCCTGCGTTCTGGCTGGTTGCGTACCTCTTTGTGCGAAGCCGTATTCGCTCCGTGAAGGTGGGGCGTAGGCTCGGGCATATGCGGATTGCGGTTTCCTTGGCGGGCGGGGCACGGCGCGGGTCGTGGGCGGGAAGTGGAGGGGCGCGATGAACGACAGCACGGTCACTCTTCCCTGGCTGGTCTTCCGGCAGGACGACAACGGCAATCGCTATCGCGTGGGCAGGTACGCGACCCGGGCCGAGGCCCAGCAGATCGCGGACACCCTCGACGGCCGCGGACACGAGCAGCTCTACTGGGTCGAGAGGCTCGGCGCGACCGGCACGGGCGCGGCGGACTGACCACGCCGGGCGGCCGGAGGCCGGGCCGGGCGGCCCGGCCGGACAGGCCGTAGGCTCCGGCGCATGACGGAACGGATCGTGGTGGGCGCCGCCCTGGTCGACGGCGGGCGCCTGCTCGCCGCGCGCCGCAGCGCACCGGCCGAACTGGCCGGACGATGGGAGCTGCCGGGCGGCAAGGTCGAGGCGGGCGAAACACCCGAGGCGGCCCTCGCACGCGAACTGCGCGAGGAACTGGGGGTGGCGGCCGAGCCGGGTGAGCGCGTTCCGGGGCAGTGGCCCCTGAGGCACCCCTTCGTCCTGCGGGTGTGGACCGCGCGCCTGCTCCCCGGCTCCGCCGCACCGGAACCCCTCCAGGACCACGACGACCTGCGCTGGCTGGCCCCCGCCCAGGTCTGGGACGTGCCCTGGCTCGACCAGGACGTGCCGGCCGTGGAACGGGTACTCGCACACCTGGGGCTCGAAGCGAAGGGCACGCCGGACACGGCGCACGCGCCGGACACGCCGGGCACGGCGCACGCGCCGGACACGCCGAACGCGAGGGATGCGGGCGGCGTGGCGGAGGAGGCGGACGCGACGGGTCCGACGGGCGTGCGGGGCGTATGAACGGGCCGCTGCGGGCGCCCTCCCGCGCCGCCTGTGCCACAGTGCGCCCGCCAGACGGTATCCGGCCCGGATAAGGGGTATGTGCCCATTAACCACACCAAAAAGGACAGTGGTGGGGGTCGTCGGCCGGGGAAGTGATCGGCGTGATCGACAGCGAGGACGGCTGTGCCGAGTGGGTCTTTCCCGCAGCGCCGGACGCCGTGCGCACCGCCCGCTCCCTGGTCCGCCGGACCCTGGGCGAGTGGCGGCTCGACAGCGTCGGGGACATCGCCGCCCTGCTGGTGAGCGAGCTGGTCACCAACGCCCTGCGGCACGCCACCGGCCCCATCGGTGTCCGCCTGGTGCGCCGCCCCGCCGGAGTCGCCGGGGTCCTGCTGGTGGAGGTCTCCGACCCGCTGCCCGACCCGCCCCGCGAGCGCGTCGCCCGCCCCGACGACGAGGACGGCCGGGGTCTGCAGTTGGTGGCGTCCGTCACACGCCGCTGGGGTACCCGGCCCGGTGAGGCGGGCAAGACGGTGTGGTTCGAACTCACGCTCCCGCGCTAGCGCCACAGCGGGGTGACACACCGTTGCCATCGCGTCGAAATGTCCCGACTTCCCACCCGCTCCCGGCCGTCAACCGGTTCAGGCCGGTGGCAGTTGTCGAACTGCGTGATTCGATGCCGTGTCCGCTGGTTAGAAGACTGGAAGTGTTGTCACGGTCCGGACCGAAAGCCATCGGGACCGTGCTGTGATCGTGAACACCGTGTCGTGCGGCCCCGTAGTGCTGGATACTGCGGGCAGCCGCCTCCGGTGACCGGTGCCGGACGCGGTGAGCTGGAGGGGACGGTTCGCGTGAGCGAGATACCAGCGAGGGCCACGGAGTCCATGGATTCCGAGGGCCCGTCGGAAGGCGCGCCACTCGGTGACGCCGTGTGGCAGAGCAGCCCGCCCGGCTCCATCTACGACTACATCAAAGCCGCCTCCTTCTCCATCGGCCCCGACGGACTCGTCGACCAGTGGAGCCTGCGTGCCGAGCAACTGCTCGGCATCCGGGCCGAACACGCCGTGGGCACCGACCCCATCGAGGCCTTCGTCGATCCCGACCTGCGCGAGCGCGGCCAGCGCAAGATGGCCGAGATCCTCGACGGCCGGGAGTGGACCGGCGTGGTCCCCTTCCGGGCGACGGACGGCGAGACCGAAGCCGGGCGGCACGGAGGCGGACGGCGCGGTCTCGCCGAGGTGTACGTCATGCCGACGCGCACCGAGGACGGTGAGAAGGCCGCCGTCTGCATCGTCGTGGACGTCCGCGTGCTGCGCAGCATCGAGACCGACCTCGCCGCCTCGCAGGCCATATTCGGCCAGTCTCCGTTCGGCTTCCTGCTGATCGACCCCGACCTGACGGTGCGCCGCGCCAACCAGCGGTTCGCCTCCACCTTCGGCGGCACGCCGGACGACCACCGCGGCAAGGGCGTGTACGACTACCTGCCGCGCGCCGAGGCCGACCGGGTCTCCGCGACCCTGCGCCGGGTGCTGGAGACCGGCGACTCCATCACGGACATGCACGTCACGGGCTTCGCGCCGGGCTCGGAAGAACGCCGCCACTGGTCCGTCAACCTCTACCGCGTACACAGCGGTTCCGGCCGGCCCATCGGCGTCGCCTGGCTCGGAACCGACATCACCGCCCGCCGTCAGGCCGCCCGCGAGGCCGCCGCCGCCCGGCGCAACCTCGCCCTCCTCAACGAGGCCGGTGCCCGCATCGGCAACTCCCTCGACCTGGAGACCACCGCCCGCGAACTCCTCGACGTGGTCGTCCCCGGCTTCTGCGACCTGGCCACCGTCGACCTCTACCAGGGCCTGCTGGTCGGCGACGAGACCCCGCCCGGCCTCGCCGACGGCAGCGCGGAACTGCGCCGCGTCGCCTTCTCCAGCGCCGTCTCCGACGCCCCCTTCCACGGCACCGGCGAGCGGGTCCAGCTGGGCGCCGTCCACCACTACCCCTTCAACTCGCCGTGCGCGGACGCCCTGCGTACCGCCCGCCCGCGTGCCGTCCCCGCCGAGGACGGCGGCCTCGTGCAGTCCACGCTCGCCGTGCCGATGGTCGCCCACGACACGGTCGTCGGACTCGCCCAGTTCGCCCGCGCCAAGGGCAGCGAACCCTTCGGCGACCGCGACCGCGACCTCGCCGTGGAACTGGCCGCGCGCGCCGCCGTCTGCATCGACAACGCCCGCCTCTACCGGCGCGAGCACGAACGCGCCCTGATACTGCAGCGCTCGCTGCTCCCACCCGGCGACCCGGAGGCCTCCGGCCTCGACATCGCCTGCCGCTACCTGCCCGGCGAGGCGGCCACCGGCCGGGCCAGCGAGGTCGGCGGCGACTGGTTCGACGTCATCGAACTCCCCGGACACCGCACCGCGTTGGTCGTCGGCGACGTCATGGGCCGCGGCCTGCGCGCCGCCGTCGCGATGGGCGAACTGCGCACCGCGGTGCGCACCCTGGCCCAGCTCGACCTCGAACCGGCCGAGGTGCTCGCCCAGCTGGACGAGATCGCCCGCGGCCTCGGCGCGCCGGGCGGCGTCCAGCAGGCCACCCGGGCCGCCCGCCGTCCCCGCGAGGCCGATCTGTCCGAGGTGTACCTGGCGACCTGCGTGTACGCCGTGTACGACTCGGTGACCAGGCGCTGCACCTTCGCCAACGCGGGCCACCTGCCGCCCGTCCTGGTCGAGCCCGGCGAGACCGCGCTGATGCTGGACGTACCGCCCGGCCTGCCGCTCGGCGTCGGCGGGGAACCCTTCGAGGAGGTGGAGGTCGAACTGCCCGAGGGTGCTCTGCTCGCGCTCTACACCGACGGACTGGTCGAGAGCCGCGACCATCCCCTCGACGAGGGCCTCCAGGCCTTCGTGGGCGCCCTCACCGATCCCACCCAGCCCCTGGAGGACGTCTGCGACCAGGTCCTCAACACCCTCGACAGTCACCACGGCGAGGACGACATCGCCCTGCTGATGGCCCGCGTCCAGGGCCTGCCCAGCGACTGTGTGGGCGACTGGACCCTGCCGCGCGAGCCGCGCAGCGTCGGCCGGGCCCGCGAGTACGCCCGCGCCCAGCTGCTCGCCTGGGACATGGAGCCGCTGGTCGACACGACGGAACTGCTCGTCAGCGAACTCGTCACCAACGCACTCAGGTACGGCGAGGGCGAGATCAGACTCCGCCTCCTCCTCGACCGCACCCTGGTCTGCGAGGTCTGGGACTCCGGCCTGGTCCAGCCCCGCCGGCGCCGCGCCCGCGACACCGACGAGGGCGGCCGTGGCCTGCAACTGGTCGGCCTGCTCAGCGCGGCCTGGGGCTCACGCCGTACGCCGCGCGGCAAGACGGTCTGGTTCGAACTGCCCCTGCCGGGCGCCGACACCCGGCTCACCGACCCGGCGGAGGCGTTGCTGAGCCTGTTCTGACCCGGTCAGGCGTCGTGCGGGTCCGGGTCCGCCGGGTGCGGCGCACATGGCCGTACCCGGCCAGCAGCAGGGCCGCCCCGGCCGTGACCAGGGGCGGCACCAGATCGGCGGAGATCATCGCCACGCACCCCTGACCGCAACCGGAACACCGGTTCGAGTCGTCCCCGCTGGCAACACGCTGGGAGCGTACGCGCGGAAACCGGCCACCGCGACCGGGCCCGCGCCACAGGGAGGGGACACAGTGGAGGACACGGAACCGGAGGCCACGGAACCGGAGGCCACGGATCCGATGGTCACGGATCCGGTGGCCACGGATCCGGTGGCCACGGAACCGATGGCCACCGATCCGGAGACCACCGATCCGAAGGCCACGGAACCGATGGCCACCGATCCGGAGACCACCGATCCGAAGCCCGCCGGGCCGACAGCTGAACCGGCAGCCGCCGACGGTGCCCGGGACCCACAGGAGCCACCCGCACCCGACCAGGAGAGCGGCACGGCAGGTGCCGGTGGGAAGCCGGAGGCCGAGGGCGGGGCCGAGACCACGGAACACACCCGCCGCCGTACCCGCGGCCGCCGCATCCGCCGGACGGCCCTCGCCGTCCTCCTGGTCCTGCTCCTCCCCCTCCTCACCGCCGAGACCGCCCTGCGGGTCAACTACCTGGGCGACCCCGCCGACGGCACCCACACCAGGAACCGCGACGCGATCTGGCTCGGCCACGCCTGGGTCGACGGCCGCAAGGACGACGCGGACCTCACCGCGCTGGCCCGCAGCCTGAAGACCACCGGCATCCGCGACCTCTACGTCCACACCGGCCCGCTGGAGCACGACGGCACGCTTCCCGAGTCCCGCTACCCCGAGGCCCGCCGGCTGATCGACGCCGTGCACCGACAGTTGCCCGGCGTCCGCGTCCAGGCCTTCCTGGGCGACGTCCTCGCCACCGAGGGCCCCGACGGAATGCGCCTGGCGAAGGCCGGCACCCGCGCCGCCGTCGTCGACTCCGCCCGCCAGGTCCTGGACGCGGGCTACGACGGAGTCCACCTCGACCTGGAGCCGCTGCACTCGGACGACGGGGACTACCTCTCCCTCCTGGACGACGTACGCGCGGTCACCCGCCCCCGGGGCGCGCAGCTCTCCGTCGCCGCCCACCAGATCGACCCGCTCCCCTCCCTGCACTCCGTCTTCGGCCTGTTCACCAAGCACCCCAAGTGGTGGTCGCAGGAGTTCTTCGGCCAGGTCGCCCGGCGCGTCGACCAGATCGCCGTGATGTCGTACGACACCGCGCAGCCGCTGGAGGGCACCTACGGCGGTTACGTGGCCCAGCAGACCTCGCTCGCCCTGGAGGTCACTCCGCCCACGACCCACCTGCTGATGGGCCTGCCCTTCTACTACGAGAGCAACTTCGACCACTGGGGCCACGCCGAGACCGTCGCCGCCGCCGTACGCGGCGTCCGCCTGGGCCTGTCCCGGACGGACGCCGACCGCGAACTCTTCGGCGTCGCCGCGTACATCGACTTCGCGGCGACGGAGACGAACTGGGCGGAGTACCGCGAGGGCTGGGTCCGCTAGGTCCTGTCGTCGAACTCCCGTCTGCCCGGCGGCGTCATGCACGCATTCTCGCCGTACCGGGCCCTGACCCGGGTACATCCGGTACGAGGCCCGGGACCCGGCGCGCCGAGAGCACGCACCCGGCGCCGCGGGGCCGCCCTCCGGGCGACGACGCGAGTCCGACGACAGGCTAGGACCGGCGCCGGATCTTCGACCCCAGCCACACCAGCGGGTCGTACTTGCGGTCGACGGCCCGCTCCTTCAGGGGGATCAGGGCGTTGTCCGTGATCTTGATGCCCTCGGGGCACACCTCCGTGCAGCACTTGGTGATGTTGCAGTAGCCGAGGCCGTGGTCGTCCTGGGCCGTGCGGCTCCGGTCGAGACCGGTGTCACCGGCGGCGTCCAGCGGGTGCATGTCCAGCTCGGCGACGCGCATGAGGAAGCGCGGGCCCGCGAAGGCGGGCTTGTTCTCCTCGTGGTCGCGGACCACATGGCAGGTGTCCTGGCACAGGAAGCACTCGATGCACTTGCGGAACTCCTGCGAACGGTCCACGTCCTCCTGCGTCATCCGGTACTCGCCAGGACCGAGCTCGGCGGGCGGCACGAAGGCCGGGACCTCGCGGGCCTTGGTGTAGTTGAAGCCGACGTCCGTCACCAGGTCGCGGATCACCGGGAAGGCGCGCAGGGGCGTGACGGTGATCGTCTCCTCGCGGCTGAACACGGACATGCGGGTCATGCACAGCAGCCGCGGCCGCCCGTTGACCTCGGCCGAGCACGAACCGCACTTGCCCGCCTTGCAGTTCCAGCGCACCGCCAGGTCGGGGGCCTGGGTGGCCTGGAGGCGGTGGATGATGTCCAGGACCACCTCGCCCTCGTTCACCCCGACCGTGAAGTCCTCCAGGCCACCGCCCTCCGCGTCGCCGCGCCACACCCTGAAGCGGGCCTCGTAGCCGCTCATTCGGACAGGTCCTCCAGTTCCTCGTCGGCGAGGTACTTCACCAGCTCCTCCTTCTCGAAGAGGGCGAGCAGGTCGGGTCGGACGGGCTCGGTGGCCCGCCGCTCCAGGCTGATCCGGCCGCGCTCCGGGTCCGTCGCCGCGAGTTCGCCCGCCGGGTCGGCCAGCGAGCACAGCAGGTTGACCGGGCGCCAGCGCCGGTCCATCGACGGATGATCCTCGCGGGTGTGCCCGCCGCGCGACTCGGTGCGCTCCAGCGCGGCCCGCGCCACGCACTCGCTGACCAGCAGCATGTTGCGCAGGTCCAGGGCGAGGTGCCAGCCCGGGTTGAACTGCCGGTGCCCCTCCACGCCGGCCCGGCGGGCACGCACCCGCAGCTCCGCCAGCTTCTCCAGGGCCTGCTTCATCTCCGGCTCGCGGCGGATGATGCCGACCAGGTCGTTCATCGTCTGCTGGAGTTCCTGATGGAGGGTGTACGGGTTCTCCGGCGGGCCCCCGCCGGGCTCGTGCGTCTCGGCGGAGAACGGCCGCAGCGCCTCCACGGCGGCGGCGTCGACCTGGGCGGCGTCGACCCGGGCGCGCGCCCCGTCGTCCGGCCGTCCCGCCGCGTACTCGGCCGCGTGCCGGCCCGCCCGGCGCCCGAAGACCAGCAGGTCGGAGAGGGAGTTGCCGCCCAGCCGGTTGGAGCCGTGCATGCCGCCGGCCACCTCACCCGCCGCGTACAGTCCCGGCACCCCGCGCGCGGCGGCCGTGTCGGAGTCGACGGCGATGCCGCCCATCACGTAGTGGCAGGTGGGTCCGACCTCCATCGCCTCGGCCGTGATGTCGACGTCGGCCAGCTCCTTGAACTGGTGGTACATGGAGGGCAGCCGCCGCCTGATCACCTCGGCGGGCATCCGGGTCGACACGTCGAGGAAGACCCCGCCGTGCGGTGAGCCCCGGCCCTCCTTCACCTCGGTGTTGATCGCGCGCGCGACCTCGTCCCGGGGGAGCAGCTCGGGCGGACGCCGGTTGTGGTCCGGGTCGTCGTACCAGCGGTCGCCCTCCGCCTCCGACTCGGCGTACTTCTCCTTGAAGACGTCGGGGACGTAGTCGAACATGAACCGCTTGCCCTCGGAGTTCCGGAGCACCCCGCCGTCGCCGCGCACCGACTCGGTGACGAGGATGCCCTTCACCGACGGCGGCCAGACCATGCCCGTGGGATGGAACTGCACGAACTCCATGTTCAGCAGCGGTGCCCCGGCCAGCAGTGCCAGGGCGTGGCCGTCGCCGGTGTACTCCCACGAGTTCGACGTCACCTTGAAGGACTTGCCGATGCCGCCCGTGGCGATGACCACCGAGGGCGCCTCCAGGACGAAGAAGCGGCCGGTCTCCCGCTCGTAGCCGAAGACGCCCGAGACCGCCCGGCCGTCCTTGAGTACGCGGGTCACCGTGCACTCCTGGAAGACCTTCAGCCGGGACTCGTGGTCCCCGGTCTCGCGGAAGTCCTCCTGCTGGAGCGAGACGATCTTCTGCTGGAGGGTGCGGATCAGCTCCAGGCCCGTGCGGTCGCCGACGTGGGCGAGGCGCGGGTACTCGTGACCGCCGAAGTTGCGCTGCGAGATCCGGCCGTCCTTCGTACGGTCGAACAGCGCGCCCCAGGTCTCCAGCTCCCACACCCGCTGCGGGGCCTCCCGGGCGTGCAGCTCCGCCATCCGCCACTGGTTGAGGAACTTGCCGCCGCGCATGGTGTCGCGGAAGTGCACCTGCCAGTCGTCGCCGGAGTTGACGTTGCCCATGGCGGCGGCGATGCCGCCCTCGGCCATCACGGTGTGCGCCTTGCCGAACAGGGACTTGCAGATCACGGCCGTACGGGCGCCGCGCTCGCGGGCCTCGACGGCGGCGCGCAGTCCGGCGCCGCCCGCGCCCACCACCACGACGTCCCATTCCTGCCGGTCGACCACGGACATCAGAAGGCCTCACTCGTCGGAACTCATCAGAAGAAGCGCGGATCGTCGAAGACACCGGACGCGACCAGGTACACGTAGAAGTCGGCGAGCGCCACGCTCACCAGCGACGCCCAGGCGAGCTGCATGTGCCGGGCGTTGAGCCTCCCGACCAGCTGCCACATCCGGTAGCGCACGGGATGCCGCGAGAAGTGCTTGAGCTTGCCGCCGACGATGTGCCGGCAGGAGTGGCAGGAGAGGGTGTACGCCCAGATCAGCGCGATGTTGGCGAGGAACACCAGGGTTCCGAGGCCCATGTGGCCCCAGGCGTGGTGCTCGTCGCGGAAGGCGAGCACCGTGTCGTAGGTGAGGATGCCCGCGACCAGGAGCGCCGCGTAGAAGAAGTACCGGTGGACGTTCTGCAGGATGAGCGGGAAACGGGTCTCGCCGGTGTACTTCCGGTGCGGCTCGGCCACCGCGCAGGCCGGCGGGGACGCCCAGAAGCCCCGGTAGTAGGCCTTGCGGTAGTAGTAGCAGGTCAGGCGGAAGCCGAGCGGGAAGATCAGGATGATGACCGCGGGGGAGACGCCCCACCAGGTGCCGAGGAGCTCCCAGTTGGGCCCCGAGCGCATCGGCTCGCAGTTCTCGGCCAGACAGGGGGAGTAGAAGGGCGAGACGTAGGGGGCCGCGTAGTAGTCGGCGTTCGCGAAGGCCCGCCAGGTCGAGTAGGCGACGAAGGCCAGCAGGCCCGCGGCGGTGGCGGCGGGCGCCAGCCACCAGCGGTCGGTGCGCAGGTGCGGCGCGCGGATGGCGGCGCGCGTCGGGGTGTGGACGCCACCGCCTCGGGGGCGGGTTTCGGCGGCGGGCGGTTCCGTACCAGTGGCCACTGGGCGACTCCGGTCGGTCGGGTCGGGTTCAGGGGGCGCGGCGGTCGCGGGCGCCGAGGCCCTCGTCGTCCGAGTCCGTCCACAGCGAGCCGTCGTACGGCGTGTCGGGGATCGGGACGAGGTCCGGGCGCCTGGGCGCGTCCGGCGCGGCCGCCGCCCGCAGCAGCGCCACACTCTCGCGCAGGTGGTCGGCGTCGGTGCGGACCCGGCGTACCTCCAGGCCGCCGCTGCCCAGCCGCTGTTCCAGCCGGGTCACCGACCGGGACAGCTCCTCCAGGCTGCGCTGCACCGATGACAGGTCGTCGTGCACGGACATGACGTGACCTCACTTTCGCCGATACTTCCGCCGGACACGGCAGGGAGCCGGCCTTGGGTGGCGACGCTCATGCGCCTGCGAGTGTCGCGCGTCACACCAGTCGCTGGGAAGGGATGTGCACCGATTGGCCGGGGCGTGTCGGTGCACCGCCAGTGGCGTTGCGCCGGACGGGTGTCCTTACGCACCGTCGCCGTCGTGTCTCCCAGCGTGGCCGAACCGTTTCCTCTTCAGTGGCCGCATCCCCGTCCGGATACAAATGATCAACTTCAATACCGCACATAAGGCGTATGCGGCGCATCGCGATAGAAGGTGCACCGCGCCCGCGCCGCCCCCAGCGATCACCACGGCCGCGGCCTTCCGGAGGTAGCAGTGATGTCCCACGTCGGCGTCGGACCGCGCGCGGTCATGCGTTCGGTCGCCTTCCTCACCGCGGGCGTCCTCGCGGTCACCGCGCTGGCGGGCTGCACCTCCGAGGACCGGTCGGGCAAGCCGCTCGCCGAGCAGGACGTCGCCGCCGCGGCCCGTGCCGGGATCTCCGACGGCGGCACCCTGCGCTGGGCCGTGGATTCCGTACCGGACACGCTGAACGCCTTCCAGGCGGACGCCGACGCCACCACGGCCCGCGTGGCGCAGGCCGTGCTGCCCTCGATGTACCGGATGGACGAGACCGGCGGCTCGGTGCGCAACCCCGACTACCTGGAGTCGGCCGAGGTCGTGGACACCGAGCCCAAGCAGGTCGTCGTCTACAAGCTGAACCAGCGGGCCGTCTGGAGCGACGGCCGGGAGATCGGCGCGGCGGACTTCGCCGCCCAGTGGCGCGCCCTGTCCGGCAAGGACAGCGCCTACTGGACCGCCCGCAACGCCGGCTACGACCGCATCGAGAAGATCGAGCGCGGGGCCAGTGACCTGGAGGTCAAGGTCACCTTCAGCCGGCCCTACACCGACTGGAAGGCCCTGTTCACGCCCCTGTACCCGAAGGACGTCATGGGCACCCCCGACGCCTTCAACGACGGCGCGCGGCGGACGCTCAAGGTCACCGCCGGCCCCTTCGCCCTCAAGAAGGTCGACACCAAGGCCGATCGGGTCGTCCTCACCGGCAGTCCGCGCTGGTGGGGCGATCCGGCGAAGCTGGACCGGATCGAGCTGCGCGCCGTGGCCCGGGACAAGCGCGTCTCCGAGCTGGCCGCCGGCAAGCTCGACCTCGCGGAGATCGACCCGGAGACCGCCGACGAGGTCACCTTGGCCGCCGCCCCCCGTGGCCCCGCCACCGGCACCCCGCTGATGGGCCCGGAGGACACCCCGGCCGAGGGAGCCGGCGGCGCACCGGGCCAGGGCCCGCAGGGCAGGTCCGCCGCACAGGCGCTGCGCTCCTGGGCCGTCGCCAACGGCTCCGACGAGGAGGCCGCCGAGAAGGAGATCCTCGCCCGCGAGGAACGGCGCGAGGCCCGGGCGAAGCTCGCACGCAGGCAGAAGGCGCTCAGCGGCTTCGAGGTCCGCAAGTCGCTGGAGCCCGCCTACACCCAGCTCGCCCTCAACGGCTCCGACGGCCCGCTCGCCGACGAACGCGTCCGCCGGGCCGTGGCCCGCGCCCTGGACCGCGGGAAGCTGGCCGAGGCGGTGCTGAAGCCGCTCGGCCTGCCCGCCGAACCCGTGGGCAGCCACCTCGCGCTCTCCGGCCAGCCCGCCTACGCCGACGGCAGCGGCGCGCTCGGCAAACAGAACGCCAAGGAGGCCCGGGCCCTGCTCGCGGACGCCGGATGGGTGCCCGGCGGCCCGGTGAAGAAGGACGAGGACGCCGAAGAGGGGGAGAAGGCGGCCGGCGCCGAGAAGGACAAGGACGGCAAGGACGAGAAGAAGTCCGAGGGCGAGGACGACGGCACGTACATCGTCGGCGAGGACAACGAGGACAACAAGAACGACAACGAGAACGACGGCAGGAACGGTTCCGGTGACGACGGCAAGGACGGCAAGGACGGCACCGACCAGGAGAGCGGTGAGAAGCACAGCAGCGGCAAGAACACCGCGCAGGGCGGCGCACCCGGTGCCTACGCCCCCAAGGGCACCGCGGCTCCGGCCGGCTCGGCGACGGCCCCGCTCGCCAAGGACGGCAAGGCGCTCACCCTGCGCTTCGTGCTCCCCTCCGGCCCGGGCTCCGAGGCGCTGCGCACGGTGGCCGACCGCGTCACGGACATGCTGAAGGAGATCGGCGTCGGCACCGATGTCACCAAGGTGCCGGACCAGAGCTACTTCAAGGACCACATCGCCTCCGGCGAGTACGACCTGGCGCTCTACTCCTGGCCCGCCTCCGCCTTCCCCGCCACGGACGCCCGCCCCATCTACGCCAAGCCCGTCCCCGCCGCCGACGGCTCCCTGAACGTCGCGCAGAACTACACCCGGGTCGGCACCGACCAGGTCGACCAGCTCTTCGACCGGGCCCTGGCCACGCTGGACCGGAAGGACGCCCGGGACCTGCTGCGCAAGGCCGACTCGCGGATCTGGGCGACGGCCGCTTCCATCCCGCTCTACCAGCGCCCCCAGCTGATGGCGGCCCGCAGGAACCTCGCCAACGCGGGAGCCTTCGGTTTCGAGACGCCGCTCTACGAGGACATGGGCTTCCTCAAAAAGGGCGCCCAGGGCTCCCGGCCGTCCGCATCGACCCCGTCCTGACCCCGCCCGACCCGCCCGGACCCGGCGTTCCGGGGCCGGGCGGGCTCCACCCGGCAAGCCGCAGCCCCCGGGGCCCCGTACCATTGGGTGAGGCCGTGGCATGTACCGCCCGGCAGGCCCGCGTGACACGGACGTACGCGAGGCCGTCCTCACACCCTCCGGGAGTACGCCTCATATGGCCACGCGCCACGACATCCGCAACGTCGCCATCGTCGCCCACGTCGACCACGGCAAGACCACCATCGTCGACGGAATGCTCAAGCAGGCCGGTGCCTTCGCGGCGCACCAGCTCGACTCCGTCGACGACCGCATGATGGACTCGAACGACCTGGAGCGTGAGAAGGGCATCACGATCCTCGCCAAGAACACCGCGGTGAAGTACCACCCGAAGGACGGCGGGGACCCGATCACGATCAACATCATCGACACCCCCGGCCACGCCGACTTCGGCGGCGAGGTCGAGCGCGGTCTGTCGATGGTCGACGGTGTCGTGCTGCTCGTGGACGCCTCCGAGGGCCCGCTGCCGCAGACCCGCTTCGTGCTGCGCAAGGCACTCAGCCAGCGGCTGCCGATCATCCTCTGCATCAACAAGACGGACCGCCCGGACGCCCGGATCGACGAGGTGGTCAACGAGACGTACGACCTCTTCCTCGACCTGGACGCCGACGAGGAGCAGATCGAGTTCCCGATCGTCTACGCCTGCGGCCGGGACGGCGTCGCCTCCCTCACCAAGCCCGACGACGGCACGGTCCCGTCCGACTCCACCGACCTGCGGCCGTTCTTCTCGACGATCCTGGACTACATCCCGGCTCCGACCTACGACGAGGACGCCCCGCTCCAGGCGCACGTGACCAACCTGGACGCCGACAACTTCCTCGGCCGTATCGCCCTTCTCCGGGTCCACCAGGGCGAGCTGAAGAAGGGCCAGACCGTCGCCTGGATGAAGCGCGACGGGTCCGTGCAGAACGTGCGGATCTCCGAGCTGATGATGACCGAGGCGCTCACCCGCAAGCCCGCCGAGAAGGCCGGCCCCGGTGACATCTGCGCCGTCGCCGGCATCCCGGACATCATGATCGGCGAGACGCTGGCCGACGTGGAGAACCCGGTCCCGCTGCCGCTGATCACGGTGGACGAGCCCGCGATCTCCATGACCATCGGCACCAACACCTCCCCGCTGGTCGGCCGCGGCGCCACCGGCAAGGGCGCGGACAACAAGGCGGCCGTCAAGGACCGCAAGGTCACCGCCCGCCAGGTCAAGGACCGCCTGGACCGCGAGCTGATCGGCAACGTCTCGCTCCGCGTCCTGGACACCGAGCGCCCGGACGCCTGGGAGGTGCAGGGCCGAGGTGAGCTGGCGCTGGCCATCCTGGTCGAGCAGATGCGCCGCGAGGGCTTCGAGCTCACCATCGGCAAGCCGCAGGTCGTCACCAAGGAGGTCGAGGGCAAGACGTACGAGCCCGTCGAGCGCATGACGGTCGACGTGCCCGAGGAGCACATGGGCGCGGTCACGCAGGTCATGGGCGTGCGCAAGGGCCGGATGGACAACATGTCCAACCACGGCTCCGGCTGGGTCCGCATGGAGTTCGTCGTCCCCTCCCGCGGCCTGATCGGATTCCGGACGGAGTTCCTCACCCAGACCCGCGGCACCGGTATCGCCCACTCCATCCACGAGGGTCACGAGCCCTGGTTCGGCACCCTCACGACCCGCAACAACGGCTCGCTGGTCGCCGACCGTTCCGGCGCCGTCACCGCGTTCGCGATGACCAACCTCCAGGAGCGCGGCGTGCTCTTCACGGACCCCGGCACCGAGGTGTACGAGGGCATGATCGTCGGTGAGAACTCCCGCGCCGACGACATGGACGTGAACATCACCAAGGAGAAGAAGCTCACCAACATGCGGTCGGCCGCGGCCGACTCGTTCGAGGCGATCGTCCCGCCGCGCAAGCTCTCGCTGGAGCAGTCCCTGGAGTTCTGCCGCGACGACGAGTGCGTCGAGGTGACCCCGGAGGCGGTGCGGATCCGCAAGGTGAACCTGGACGCCCGCGAGCGCGCCCGCGCCGCCAGCCGCGCCAAGCACGGCTGACCCCACGGCACGAGGGACGGCCCCGGACACCACGGCTGACGTGGTGTCCGGGGCCGTCCGGCATGACGCGGGCGCGGACACGTGGGCACGGGTATAGGGAAAACCCTTGAATTCCCGGTGGGTGGGCGACGGGCGGCCCTGCCCGCACTAGCCTGCGCGGGAGCACCCCGCCCGGAGCGCCGGCCGACAGCCGCGTCCGGGGGCCGACAGGCGCCGCCGACGGACGTACCGGGCGCGAGACAGACCTGCGGTTCAGCTTGCACCGATCAGACGCTCCGCGCAATCAATTTCTGCGACGCAGACGTCCGCTATACGGACAGTCACCACCGGTAGATGTGTAACAAGTCCGTTTCGCAGCGATCTCGCACCAAACCCTTTGTCCGGATTTTGGAAGATCTGGCCCCTATCTGTGATCGAACCGAGACCTCGAACCTGTGGTTCGTTCCCCGGAGGATGGCAGATAGTTAGGCCCGTAGAGCTCGGATGAACGGGTCACGCGCTGACGGGGCGCAGGCTCGCGAGCGTGAGGGCGCCAGACGATCTCATCACCGGCGAATGGCCGGAATGTGTCGTGTGCTCCTCTTTGCGGTGAACTAGCGGATTCATGAGGAGGAACCCATGCGAGGTGCCACAAGCGCCATATGGGTCGCATCGTCCCCGATGGCAGGTGTAGGCCCCGCGGGTGCGTTCAGTGCCGTAACGGTTGATGCGGCAGCGGCCCGGCGTCGCGAACTTCCTTGACGTCGTGTGCCGCCGGTCGGTAGCCCCGACCGCGAGCCAGGGTTCTCCAGGGGCGGTGCCGCCCCTCCGTCGTTGTTCCCCTCGCGCGCTGCGGAAGACGTACGCCGTGCGAAGGCCGTCGGCCGCGTGCACTCCCGACGACCTCCTACCTGTGAAATGGACGAATCATGACGAGTCCAATCGAGATTGAGGGTGCTGAAGCCTCTTCCGTCTTGGACAAAGAGAGCGCGCCGCAGAGCGACGCCCCCAAGCCCAAGGAGCCGGAAGGGCGCAAGCCCGGCCAGTTGATGTGGGCGCGCTTCAAGCGCGACCGGGCCGGCGTGATCTCTGCCTTCATCGTCCTGTTCTTCTTCGTGGTCGCCGCGGCGGCGCCACTGATCTCGAAGGTCTACGGCAAGGACCCGTACACGCTGTACGGGCAGGAGAACCCCGATCTCCTGGACATGTTCACCATGCCCGCCGCACCCTTCGGCGGCATCGACGGCAACTTCTGGTTCGGTATCGAGCCGGGCCTGGGCCGGGACGTCTTCACCCAGCTGCTGTACGGCATGCGCAACTCGATGGCCACCGCGCTGGCGGCGACCCTCATCATGACCGTGCTGGGCGTCCTGATCGGCCTCGCCGGCGGCTACTTCGGCGGCAAGATCGACTACTGGCTCGGCAGGATCACCGACTTCTTCATGGCCCTGCCCAGCCAGCTGTTCTTCGTCGCCGCGATGCCCGTCATCACCACGGTGTTCGTCGCCCCCGACAAGGAGACGCCCACCTATGTGCGCGCCTCCGCGATCATCATCGTGCTGTCCTTCCTGGGCTGGATGAGCATGGCCCGCATCGTCCGGGGCGCCACGATGTCCCTGCGCGACCGGGAGTTCATCGAGGCGGCGCGCATCTCCGGGGCCTCGCCCTGGCGCATCCTGCGCAAGGAGCTGCTGCCCAACATCGTCACCCCGACGCTGGTGCAGGCGACGCTCACGCTGCCGAGCACCATCCTCAGCATCGCGTTCCTGTCCTTCGTGGGCGTGGGATATGTCGAGCCCACGCCGGACTGGGGGCGGATGTTCGCCATCGGCGCCAACATCGTCGAGCAGGACCCGTACTACATGCTCTTCCCCGGAGCGGCCATGGTGATCTTCATGGTGGCCTTCAACCTCCTCGGTGACTCGGTGCGGGACGCCTTCGACCCCAAGGGAAACCGCTGAGACCCCGGGGGAAGCCCCCCACTTCCTCGCCCGGCCGGTCCAATGCCGCTCAGCCGGCCCCGGCCAAGTACCAGCAGTGATCACTACTCACAGGCAGGTGGATTCGTCCCTATGAGCATTCTCCGTAACCGCACCGCCACGGCCGCCATAGTCGCGGTCGCGGCCGGCGCCCTGACCCTTACCGCCTGCGGTGGTGGCGACAGCGACAGCTCCGCCAAGGACAACAGCAAGCAGAAGAAGGACGCCAAGTCGCAGTCGAAGCCGGTCCAGATCGGCGACGCCCAGGCGTCCACCGGCCCGGCCCCCGACGTCGAGGGCGCCCAGTCGGGCGGCATCGCGACCGTCTACCAGGAGGCGGACTTCTCCCACCTGGACCCGGGCCAGATCTACGTCTCGGACGGCAAGCTGCTCAGCCGCCTCATCTTCCGCGGTCTGACCCAGTACGACGAGGACGAGAACGGCAACCTGACCGTCGTGGGCGACCTCGCCACCGACGCGGGCAAGGCGTCCGACGGGGGCAAGACCTGGACCTACACCCTCAAGGACAACCTGAAGGACGCGAACGGCAACCCGATCAACTCGGCGGACATCCGCCACACGGTCGAGCGCCTGTACGCCAACTACATCACCGACGGCCCGACCTACCTCCAGCAGTGGCTGTCCGGTGACGGCACCACCTACCGCGACGCCTACGCGGGCCCGGACAAGGGCAAGCACCTGCCCGACAACGTCCTGGAGACGCCGGACGAGAAGACGATCGTCTTCCACTTCAAGACCGCGCGCCCCGACGTCCCGCAGATGCTGACCATGCCCGGTTACAGCGTCGTCCCGGAGGAGACGGACACCAAGGAGAAGTACGACTCCGCTCCCGTCGCCGTCGGCCCGTACAAGATCGCCGAGTTCAAGCCGGGCAAGTCCATGAAGCTGGTGAAGAACGCCCAGTGGGACCCGAAGTCCGACTCGGTGCGCCACCAGTACGTCGACGGGTTCAACATCTCGATGAACCACGACGACGAGGACCAGACCAAGACCCTCCTCGCCGACCAGGGCGATGCCAAGAACGCGATGATGTTCACGGGTCAGGTCGCCACCACCCAGCTGCAGAAGGTCGTCGGCGACAAGCAGGCGATGCAGAACCGCACGATCCAGGGCTACGCCCCCTACGTGTGGCAGCTCAACTTCAACCTGGACCGCGTCAAGGACAAGAAGCTCCGCGACGCCATCACCCTGGCCCTGCCGTCCAAGGCGGTCTTCCAGGCCGACGGCGGTGCCTACGGCGGTGAGGTCGCCAACTCGCTGATGTCGCCCACGACCCCGGGCTACGACGGCAAGTTCGACCCGTTCAACCGGCTGACGAAGCCGAACGGTGACATCGAGGCCGCCAAGAAGCTGATCAAGGAAGGCGGCTTCGAGGGCAAGAGCCTGGTGTACGCCTACGGCAACACGCCGACCCGGCAGAAGCAGGCCGTCCTGATCACCGACGCGCTGGAAAAGATCGGCCTCGACATCCAGAAGAAGGAGATCGACTCCGCCACCTGGTACGAGCAGGTCGGCAAGGTCAAGAACGGCTACGACCTGTACATGACCGGCTGGGGCCAGGACTGGCCGTCCGCCTCCACGGTCATCCCGCCGGTGTACGACGGCACGCAGATCCAGGACGGCGCGTCGAACTACTCGCACATCAACGACGACCACGTCAACTCGGAGATCAAGCGCATCCAGCAGATCGCCGACACCACCGAGGCCACCAAGGCGTGGGCCGAGCTGAACGAGTACATCTCCAAGGAGATCAACCCGGCCGCCCCGATCTACTACACCAAGGTCTTCCAGATCTTCGGTTCGAACATCGGCGGCATCCGCTACAGCTCGGACTCGAGCTACGTGGACGTGACCCGGATCTTCCTCAAGAAGTAGTCCGTCCGGTCGGGAAACCGGTGGTGGGCGCGCGGCGGAGCGCCCACCACCGGGCCCGGAACCCTCACAGACCTCCCCATCCGACTGCCGCAGTCCTGAGAGCAGCTGTCTGCCATGCTTCAATTCCTCATTCGCCGGTCCTTCGGCGCGGTGCTGATCCTGGTGTTGATCAGTGCCTTCACCTTCTTCATGTTCTTCGCGATCCCGCAGGACCCGGCCCTGCTGGCCTGTGGCAAGAACTGCACTCCGGACGCGCTGGCGATCATTCACCAGAACCTCGGCCTCGACAAACCCGTCCCCGTCCAGTACTGGGACTTCCTGGTGGGCATCTTCGCCGGCCGGGACTTCGCCGTCGGCCACTGCAGCGCGCCCTGCTTCGGCGTCTCCTTCGCCAACAACCAGAACGTCTGGGACACGATCCTCGACCGCTTCCCGCTGACCGTCTCGCTGACCGTCGGCTCCCTGGTGGTCTTCCTCGTCCTCGGTCTCGGCGCCGGCCTGCTGGCCGCGAAGAACCGCGGCACCTGGATCGACAAGGTGTTCAGCTCGGGGTCGCTGGTCGTCAGCTCCCTGCAGATCTACTTCCTGGGCCCGCTCGTGCTGCTGGCGTTCGTCTACAGCACCGGCTGGCTGGAGAAGCCGAAGTACGTGCCGTTCTCCGAGGACCTCGGCGGCTGGTTCATGGGGCTGCTGATCCCCTGGGTGGTCATGGCGACCATCTTCACCGCCAACTACACCCGTATGAGCCGCTCCTCGATGATCGAGCAGTTGCAGGAAGAACATGTGAGGGCGGCCCGCGCCAAGGGCATGTCGGCCAACTACACGTTCTTCCGGTACGCGTGGCGCGGCTCGCTCGTCCCCATCGTCACCATCCTCGGTATGGACCTGTCCGCACTGATGGGCGGCGGCATGGTGACCGAGATGACGTTCGGCCTGGCCGGGGTGGGCCGGCTCGCCCTGGATTCCGTCCGTGACAAGGACCTGCCGATGCTGATGGGCGTCATGCTGGTCAGTGCCGCGCTCATCATTGTCTTCAACCTGATCGTGGACGCCGTGTACGCCGTCATCGACCCGCGCGTGCGCCTGTCCTAGGAGAACCACCGTGACCACTCAGACCAAGCCCGAAGAGGCCCCGGCCGCCGCCGCGGGGGACGCGTTTCTCTCGGTGCGCGACCTCAAGGTCCACTTCTCCACCGAGGGCGGCGTCGTCAAGGCGGTGGACGGACTCTCCTTCGACCTGGAGCGAGGCAAGACCCTCGGCATCGTGGGCGAGTCCGGCTCCGGCAAGTCGGTGACCAACCTGGCCGTCCTCGGCCTGCACGACCGCCGCAGGACCGCGATCGACGGATCGATCACCCTGGACGGCCAGGAGCTGACCGACGCCGGCGAGAAGCAGCTGGAGAAGCTGCGCGGCAAGAAGATGGCGATGATCTTCCAGGACGCGCTGACCGCGCTGTCGCCGTACTACACGGTCGGCCGGCAGATCGCCGAGCCGTTCATGAAGCACAACGGCGCGTCGAAGAAGGACGCCCGGGTGCGCGCCATCGACCTGCTGCAGAAGGTCGGCATCCCGCACCCGAAGCAGCGGGTCGACGACTATCCGCACCAGTTCTCCGGCGGTATGCGGCAGCGCGCGATGATCGCCATGGCGCTCTCGTGCAACCCGGACCTGCTCATCGCCGACGAGCCGACCACCGCGCTCGACGTGACCGTGCAGGCGCAGATCCTCGACCTGCTCAAGGACCTGCAGCAGGAGTTCGGTTCCGCGATCATCATGATCACCCACGACCTGGGCGTGGTCGGCAACATGGCCGACGACATCATGGTCATGTACGCGGGCCGGGCCGTCGAGCGCGGCACGGTGCGCGAGGTGCTCAAGACGCCGCAGCACCCGTACACCTGGGGTCTGCTCAGCTCGATGCCGAACCTCACCTCAGACGTCAACGAGCCGCTGATGCCGATCCCGGGGTCGCCGCCCTCGCTGATGAACCCGCCCTCGGGATGCGCGTTCCACCCGCGGTGCGGCTTCACCGACCTGGTCTCCGGCAGCCGTTGCTCGGGCGAGCGCCCGCTGCTCGGCCAGGGCCGCGCCGCCGCCTGTCACCTGACGGGGGACCAGCGGCAGCAGGTGTTCATCGAAAAGATTCAGCCCCGGCTGGGCTGAGCGGAAACCGGCGACTGGGGCATCACCATGAGCGACAAGAGCAAGACGACCACAGCGGTGGCCGGCACCTTCCCGCAGCAGCGGGACGGCGACGCCACGCCGCTCCTCAAGGTCAGCGGCCTGGCGAAGCACTTCCCGATCAAGGGCGGCTTCCCGATCAAGCGCACCGTCGGCCACGTCAAGGCCGTCGACGGCGTCGACCTGGAGGTCTACCCGGGCGAGAGCCTCGGCCTCGTCGGCGAGTCCGGCTGCGGCAAGTCGACCACCGGCCGGCTGCTGACCCGCCTGTACGAGCCCACCCAGGGCACGATCGAGTACAAGGGCCAGGACATCAGCCGCGCCAGCCGGCGACAGCTGGCGCCGATCAGGTCCGAGATCCAGATGATCTTCCAGGACCCCTACGCGTCGCTGAACCCGCGGCAGACCGTCGGCACGATCATCTCGGGCCCGATGGAGATCAACGGGATCAACCCGCCCGGCGGCCGGGAGAGGCGGGTCCGGGAGCTCCTGGAGATCGTCGGCCTCAACCCGGAGCACTACAACCGTTTCCCGCACGAGTTCTCCGGCGGTCAGCGCCAGCGCATCGGCGTCGCGCGCGCCGTCGCCCTGGAGCCGAAGCTGATCGTCGCCGACGAGCCGGTCTCGGCCCTCGACGTGTCGATCCAGGCCCAGGTGGTGAACCTGCTGCAGGAGGTGCAGCGGGAGATGGGGATCGCGTTCGTCTTCATCGCCCACGACCTGGCGATCGTGCGGCACTTCTCGCAGCGCGTCGCGGTGATGTACCTGGGCAAGATCGTGGAGATCGCGGACCGCGACTCGCTCTACAACCGCCCCCGTCACCCGTACACGCACGCCCTGCTGTCGGCCGTGCCGGAGGCGGACCTCGACGCCGACAAGCGGGAGCGGATCCGGCTCGAGGGCGACGTGCCCTCGCCGATCTCGCCGCCCTCCGGCTGCCGGTTCCGCACCCGGTGCTGGAAGGCGCAGGACAAGTGCGCGACCGAGGAGCCGCCGCTCGTGCGACTCTCCGGCAACCGTGAGGGCCACCTGACGGCCTGCCACTTCCCGGAGGGCCCCACGACGCAGGCCAGGGCCGAGGAGGTCGTCATGGACCTGGGCCTGAAGGCGCTGGAGGACGACGCCGACGGCAGCACGGCGGTCTCCAAGGGCTGAACCGGCACGACGGGCGGCGGCGGGAGGAGGAATCCCGCCGCCGCCCTTCGGCATGCCGGCGGTCTTTTCCCCGCCGCCTCGTCCCCGCACCCGTCCGGAGGACACCCGCAACCCGTATGGACCGGACGGGTGTGCGCCACGGAGTACGCCCCCCGAAGCTGACCGGGAACGGACCAGCGGAAGAGTCAGGGCACGAGGAGGCACTCCATGCGCGGAGCCACGCACGCCAGACGGGCCGCTTGCGCGGCGGCGGTAGCCCTCGCGGCGACGGCCTGCGGAGGCGGGGGCGGGGACAGCGGCGGAGACAGCGGCGCCGTGCTCAGCTCCTCCTGGGGCGACCCCCAGAACCCGCTGGAGCCGGCCAACACCAACGAGGTGCAGGGCGGCAAGGTCCTCGACATGATCTTCCGGGGTCTGAAGAAGTACGACCCCGAGACCGGCGAGGCGAAGAACATGCTCGCCGAGAAGATCGAGACCTCCGACTCGCAGAACTTCACCGTCACCGTCAAGGACGGCTGGACCTTCAGCAACGGTGAGAAGGTCACCGCCCAGTCCTTCGTGGACGCCTGGAACTACGGCGCGAGCCTCAGGAACAACCAGCGCAACGCGTACTTCTTCGCCTACATCGACGGCTACGACAAGGCGCACCCCGAGGACGGGGGCAAGCAGAGCGCCGACACGCTCTCCGGGCTGAAGGCGACCGGCCCCCGCACCTTCACCATCAGGCTCAACCAGAAGTTCTCCAGCTTCCCCGACACCCTCGGCTACGCCGCCTTCGCGCCGCTGCCCAAGGCGTTCTTCGACAACCACGACGCCTGGCTGAAGAAGCCGGTCGGCAACGGCCCGTACCAGGTCGACGACTACACCCGCGGCTCGCGGATGTCCCTGCGCAAGTGGGAGGAGTACCCGGGTGACGACAAGGCCGGGAACGGCGGCGTCGACCTCAAGGTCTACACCGACAACAACACCGCCTACACCGACCTGATCGCGGGCAACCTCGACCTCGTCGACGACGTCCCGGCCGCGCAGCTCAAGAACGTCAGGAACGATCTGGACGACCGGTACATCAACACCCCCGCAGGCATCATCCAGACCCTCGCCTTCCCGTTCTACGACAACGACTGGAACAAGTCCGGTTCCGAAAAGGTCCGCACGGGCCTGTCCATGGCGATCGACCGCAAGCAGATCACCGACACGATCTTCCAGCAGACCCGCACCCCGGCCACCGACTGGACCTCGCCGGTCCTCGGCGAGGAGGGCGGTTACAAGCCTGGCCTGTGCGGTGACGCCTGCGAGTACAACCCCGACCAGGCCAAGAAGCTGATCAAGGAGGGCGGCGGTCTGCCCGGCGGCCAGGTCAAGATCACGTACAACGCCGACACCGGTAGCCACAAGCAGTGGGTCGACGCGGTCTGCAACTCCATCAACAACGCCCTGGACAACGACCGCGCCTGCGCCGGCAACCCGGTCGGCACCTTCGCCGACTTCCGCAACCAGATCACCGACCGGAAGATGAGCGGCCCCTTCCGCGCCGGCTGGCAGATGGACTACCCGCTCATCCAGAACTTCCTCCAGCCGCTCTACTACACCAACGCCTCCTCCAACGACGGCAAGTGGTCCAACCAGAAGTTCGACGACCTGATCGACAAGGCCAACGGCCAGACCGACACCGCCGAGGCCGTCAAGACCTTCCAGCAGGCCGAGGAGGTCGTCCGCGACAACATGGCCGCCATCCCGCTCTGGTACCAGAACGGCAGCGCGGGCTACTCGGACCGGCTCTCCAACGTGAAGCTCAACCCGTTCAGCGTCCCGGTCTACAACGAGATCAAGGTCGGCTGAGGGGGCGCCATGGGACGCTACGTCGTCCGGCGGCTGCTCCAGATGATCCCGGTCTTCATCGGGGCCACGCTGCTGATCTTCCTGATGGTCAACGTGATGGGCGACCCCATCGCGGGCCTGTGCGGCGACCGGGAGTGCGACCCGGCGACCGCCGCCCAGCTGCGGCACGAGTTCGGCCTCGACCAGCCCGTGTGGCAGCAGTACGCCACCTACATGGGCAACGTCTTCACCGGCGACTTCGGCACCGCCTTCAACGGCCAGCCGGTCACCGAGCTGATGGGCACGGCGTTCCCCGTCACCATCCGCCTCACCCTCGTCGCGATCCTCTTCGAGATCGTCGTCGGCATCGTCCTCGGCGTCGTCACCGGTCTGCGCCGCGGCCGGCCCGTCGACACCGGGGTGCTGCTGCTCACCCTGGTCGTCATCTCCGTGCCCACCTTCGTCACCGGCCTGCTGCTCCAGCTGCTGCTCGGCGTCAAGTGGGGCTGGATCGATCCGGCCGTCTCCTCCGAGGCGCTCTTCGGCGAGCTGATCGTCCCCGGCCTGGTCCTCGCCTCCGTCTCACTGGCCTACGTGACCCGCCTCACCCGTACCTCCATCGCGGAGAACCGGCGCTCCGACTACGTCCGTACCGCCATCGCCAAGGGCCTGCCCAGACACCGGGTCATCACCCGGCACCTGCTGCGCAACTCCCTCATCCCCGTCGTCACCTTCATCGGCACCGACATCGGCGCCCTGATGGGCGGCGCCATCGTCACCGAGCGGATCTTCAACATCCACGGTGTCGGCTACCAGCTCTACCAGGGCATCCTGCGCCAGAACACCCAGACCGTGGTCGGTTTCGTCACCGTCCTGGTCCTCGTCTTCCTCGTCGCCAACCTCGTCGTCGACCTCCTGTACGCCGTACTCGACCCGAGGATCCGCTATGCCTGAGCAGGAGCCCTACGAGCCCGAACGCGCCATCGCCGGCACCGGCATGGGCGGCACGATGGACCTCGGCACCAGCGAGGCGGTCACCCTCGAACAGCCACCGGGGCCGGACGGGGCGGACCCGCGGGACAAGCCGCGCAGCCTCTGGTCCGACGCCTGGCACGACCTGCGCCGCAACCCCGTCTTCATCATCTCGGCGCTGGTGATCCTCTTCCTGGTCGTCATCTCCCTGTGGCCGTCCCTGATCGCCTCAGGCAGCCCCCTCAAGTGCGACCTGGCCAAGGCCCAGGAGGGCTCCCAGTCCGGCCACCCCTTCGGCTTCAACGGCCAGGGCTGCGACGTCTACACCCGTACGGTCTACGGTGCCCGCACGTCGGTCGCGGTCGGCATCCTCGCCACGCTCGGCGTCGCCGTCCTCGGCAGCGTCCTCGGCGGCCTCGCCGGGTTCTTCGGCCGCGCCGGGGACGCGGTCCTGTCCCGGATCACCGACATCTTCTTCGCCATCCCCGTCGTGCTCGGCGGGCTGGTCCTGCTCTCCGTCATCACCAGCAACACCGTCTGGCCGGTCATCGGCTTCATCGTGCTGCTCGGCTGGCCGCAGATCTCCCGCATCGCCCGCGGCTCCGTCATCACCGCCAAGCAGAACGACTACGTCCAGGCCGCCCGCGCCCTCGGCGCGTCCAACTCCCGGCTCCTGCTGCGGCACATCGCGCCCAACGCCGTCGCGCCCGTCATCGTCGTGGCGACCATCGCGCTCGGCACCTACATCGCCCTGGAGGCGACCCTGTCCTTCCTCGGCGTCGGGCTGAAACCGCCCAGCGTCTCCTGGGGCATCGACATCTCCGCCGCCGCCCCCTACGTCCGCAACGCCCCGCACGCGCTGCTGTGGCCGTCCGGGGCGCTCGCCATCACGGTCCTCGCGTTCATCATGCTCGGCGACGCGGTGCGCGACGCCCTCGACCCGAAGCTGAGGTGAGCCGCCGCATGCTGCTCGAAGTGCGCGACCTGCACGTGGAGTTCCACACCCGCGACGGCGTCGCCAAGGCCGTCAACGGTGTCAGCTACGGCGTGGACGCGGGCGAGACCCTCGCCGTGCTCGGCGAGTCCGGCTCCGGCAAGTCCGTCACGGCGCAGACCGTCATGGGCATCCTCGACATCCCGCCCGGCCGCATCACCGCGGGGGAGGTCCTCTTCGAGGGCCGGGACCTGCTGAAGCTGAAGGAGGAGGAACGCCGGAAGGTCCGCGGTGCCGAGATGGCGATGATCTTCCAGGACGCGCTGTCCTCGCTGAACCCCGTCCTGACCGTCGGCGACCAGCTCGGCGAGATGTTCACCGTGCACCGCGGCATGTCCCGCAAGGACGCGCGGGCCAAGGCCGTCGAGCTGATGGACCGGGTCCGCATCCCGGCCGCGAAGGAGCGGGTGCGCCAGTACCCGCACCAGTTCTCCGGCGGCATGCGCCAACGCATCATGATCGCGATGGCGATGGCCCTGGAACCCAAGCTGATCATCGCCGACGAGCCGACCACCGCTCTCGACGTCACCGTCCAGGCCCAGGTCATGGACCTGCTCGCGGAGCTGCAGCGCGAGCTGCACATGGGCCTGATCCTCATCACCCACGACCTCGGGGTGGTCGCCGACGTCGCCGACAAGATCGCCGTCATGTACGCGGGCCGGATCGTGGAGACCGCCCCCGTCCACGACATCTACAAGGCCCCGGCCCACCCCTACACCCGCGGCCTGCTGGAGTCGATCCCGCGCCTGGACCAGAAGGGCCACGAGCTCTACGCCATCAAGGGCCTGCCGCCCAACCTCACCCGCATCCCGCCCGGCTGCGCCTTCCACCCCCGCTGCCCGATGGCCCAGGACGTCTGCCGCACCGACGTGCCGCCCCTCTACGACGTCACCGAGTCCGGCGCCGAGCGGGGCAGCGCCTGCCACTTCTGGAGGGAGTGCCTGCATGCCTGAGCCGATCCTCGAGGTGAGGGGACTGGTCAAGCACTACCCGCTGACCTCCGGCATCCTCTTCAAGAAGCAGGTCGGCGCGGTGAAGGCCGTCGACGGCGTGGACTTCGAACTGGCCCGCGGCGAGACACTGGGCATCGTCGGCGAGTCCGGCTGCGGCAAGTCCACGGTCGCCAAGATGCTGGTCAACCTGGAGAGGCCGACGGCGGGCGAGATCCGCTACAAGGGCGAGGACATCACCAGGCTGTCCGGCAGGGCCCTCAAGGCCGTACGCCGCAACATCCAGATGGTCTTCCAGGACCCCTACACCTCCCTCAACCCCCGGATGACCGTCGGCGACATCATCGGCGAGGCCTACGACATCCACCCGGAGGTGGCGCCGAAGGGCGACCGGCGGAGGCGGGTGCAGGACCTGCTGGACGTGGTCGGCCTGAACCCGGAGTACATCAACCGCTACCCCCACCAGTTCTCCGGCGGCCAGCGCCAGCGCATCGGCATCGCGCGCGGCCTGGCGCTGCGCCCGGAGATCATCGTGGCCGACGAGCCGGTCTCGGCCCTCGACGTCTCCGTACAGGCCCAGGTGATCAACCTGATGGCCAGCCTCCAGGACGAGTTCGACCTCTCCTACATCTTCATCGCCCACGACCTGTCGATCGTCCGGCACATCTCCGACCGGGTCGGCGTCATGTACCTGGGCCGCATCGTGGAGACGGGCAGGGACGCGGAGATCTACGACCATCCCACGCACCCCTACACCCAGGCGCTGCTGTCCGCCGTGCCGGTGCCCGACCCGGAGGCCCGGGAGCACCGCGAGCGGATCATCCTGGCGGGTGACGTCCCGTCCCCGACCAACATCCCCTCCGGCTGCCGCTTCCGCACCCGCTGCTGGAAGGCCCGGGAGCGCTGCGCGCTGGAGGTGCCGGCCCTCGCCGTCCCCGCCGAGTTCCGCTCGGTCTCCGGCCCCGCGGCCCACGACTCGGCGTGCCACTTCGCGGAGGAGAAGCAGGTGGTGCCGCCCGAGGAGTCCGAACCGCACGGCCCGCCACCCGGCCCGGCCCGGCCGCCCGAACCGCCCGAACCGCACGGCCCGCACGGTTCGCACCGGGAGGACGGCAAGGGCGGCTGACACGGCAGCGGGCCGGGGCGACATGGCGCACCCCGGCCCGCTCACGGCACCCGCACGGCCGTACGCGGATCAGCGTCGCGCGTCCGTATACCGGCACGGCGTCGCTGAAGTTGCCCGCTTGTTAAGGCCGTTGGCGTACGGGTGACGCGCAGGACGCTACGACGGCGCGGGCAGCGACCGCTTGAGGAAGTCCACCTGGAGCAGTAGCAGGTTCTCGGCGACCGACTCCTGCGGGGTCATGTGCGTGACGCCGGACAGCGGCAGCACCTCGTGCGGGCGGCCGGCCGCCAGCAGGGCCGAGGACAGGCGCAGCGAGTGGGCGACCACCACGTTGTCGTCCGCCAGCCCGTGGATGACCATCATGGGCCGGTGCGGCTCGGCGGCGTCGACCAGCCCGGCGTCGTCGATCACCGAGTTCCGGCGGTAGACGTCGGGCTGCTCGACCGGGTCACCGACGTACCGCTCCTGGTAGTGGGTGTCGTAGAGCCGCAGGTCGGTGACCGGGGCGCCCACGACGGCGGCGTGGAAGACGTCGGGACGGCGCAGCGCGGCCAGGGCGGCCAGGTAGCCGCCGAAGGACCACCCCCGGATGGCGACGCGGTCCAGGTCCAGCGGGAAGTCGGAGGCGAGGGCGTGCAGCGCGTCCACCTGGTCCTGGAGCACGACGGCGGCCACGTCGTCCTTGACGGCCTTCTCCCAGGCGGGGGAGTGCCCCGGAGTGCCCCGCCCGTCGGCGACGACCACCGCGAACCCCTGGTCGGCGAACCACTGCGAGGTGAGGTGGGCGTTGTGCGCGGCCACGACGCGCTGGCCGTGCGGGCCACCGTACGGGTCCAGGAGGACGGGGAGGGGGGTGTCACCGTGGTAGTCCGTTGGCATAAGCACGGCGCACGGGACACGGCGTGCGCCCCCCTGGGTGAGCGTCACGCGCGGGGTCAAACCGGGGTCTTCCGCATACGAGGCGACGGTCGCCACCTCCCCGCAGCCTCCGGCCGTGGGTGCCCCCGCCTCCTTCCGGCCGCCGTCCCGCAGCACCTGCGCCCGCGTCCCCGGCCGGTCGAGCGTCGCGGAGACGAGCACGGTCACACCCCCGGCGCGTACCGCCGAGTGCACGCCGGGCTCTTGCGAGAGGCGTTCGACACCGAGTTCGTTCACCCGGTAGACGTGCACCTCGCCGGTCTCCGCGTCGGCCGCCTCCTCGCCCGCCGACGCGGAAACCAGCACGTCGTCGGCGCCGACGTCCAGCACCGCCCGCAGATGCAACTGGGCACCGGTGAGCAACCGTTCACCGACCGCCAGGACGCGCGCGCCTCCCTCGTCGGCGATCCGCACCAGCTGTCCGGAAGGGCTCCAGCAGGGCACGCCGGGGAAGAGTTCCAGCCAAACTGGATCTTCGTCGGCGTGCACCATCCGGGTCGCGCCGGACTCGGTGTCCACGGCCAGGAACAGCAGGCTGCGCTGGTCGCGCGCCTGTACGAGAAGGAGCGGCGCGCCCGCCGCTGACCAGTGCACTCGCGCCAGATAGGGATACCGCGCGCGGTCCCACAGGACCTCCGTGCGCCCCCCGTCGAGACCGGTCACGAACAGTCGTACGTCCGCGTTGGCGGTGCCCGCCGCCGGGTACGGCACGCGTTGCGGAGCACGTCCGGGCTGCGCCGGGTCGGAGATCCACCAGCGCTGCACCGGCGTGTCGTCCACGCGGGCCACCAGCAGCCGGTCCGAGTCCGGGCTCCACCAGAAGCCCCGGGTGCGCGACATCTCCTCGGCCGCGATGAACTCGGCGAGCCCGTAGGAGACGCCCTCGCCGTCCGCCTCGGCCAGCGCCCTGTCCCCGTCCCCCTCGGCGCCGACGACCCGCAGTGCGCCCTGGGCGACGTAGGCGATGTGCCGGCCGTCGGGGGAGGGGCGCGGGTCGATCACCGGACCCGGGGTGGGCAGTTCACGCGCGGTGCCGGCCCGCAGCTCGGCCGCGAAAAGCCGCCCAGACAACGCGAAGGAGGCCAGCTCGACCGCCGAGTCGGTGGCATAGCCGACGATCCCGGAGCCGCCCTCGCGGCTGCGCTCACGCCGGGCCCGCTCCTCGGGCGACAGGCGCTCCCGGGCGCCGCCCAGAAGGGCCCGCGGGTCGGCGGCGACGCGCTCCGCGCCCTTCTCGACGTCGAGGATCCACAGTGAATTGGCCCGGTCAGTGCCGGTACCGGAGCGCAGGAAGGCGACCCGTGAACCATCGGGTGCCACGGTGAACGAACGCGGCGCGCCGAGCGTGAACCGCTGGGTGCGGGCGTGCCGTTTGGGAAAGGAGTCGGACTCGGTCGTCATGCCTTGACCATATTGGCCATGCGCCCCCTTGTGCGGCCGTGCGCCGAGAGATGCGCGCGCACGGATAGTTATGATCACTAGCGCATAGTGGGTATCAACCAGGTGCCCGCTGCGTGGATTTATCTGCTCCTGCGTACTGAAGCGTTCCGACAGTCCGACCGCGTCCGACCTTCCCCTGTCCCTGGGTTCTTTGGAGGTGAGCCGCCGTGGCACTCTCGATTTCGGCGGTTGTGCTGCTGGCGATCATCGTCTTCCTGCTGGTCAAGAAGTCAGGATTGAAGGCGGGGCACGCGGTGGTGTGCATGCTCCTCGGCTTCTACCTGGCCTCCTCGACCGTCGCGCCCACGATCAGTGAGGTGACGACGAACATCGCGGGGATGATCGGGAGCATCAACTTCTGACGGCGCCGGCCACGAAGCAGCCCCAGGCCTCCGGCGCCGGCGCGAGCCGGGGGCCGGAGGCGGCGCACTGGGAGTCGCGGACGTGGACGGTGCCGGGGCTCGAGGGCGACCTCCAGCACGAGTCGCCCTCGCTGCTGCTGTAGCTGCTCTTGAACCGCGCCAGGACGGAGGTTTCCCGGGACGCGGGCTTGCGGCTCATGTCTCCCCGGGCAGTTGCTCGTTGGACGAGGCGGGCTCACGTGGTGTGAGGGCCTGCGCCCGGACGATGCCCTACCGGAGTTCCAGATACGCAGCTGCCTGGGCTCGGAAACCGGTCGCGCACCTCCGTGGTCCCGCCTCGCACGGCCGTGCCCTACCCCGGAGCGACGCCGTCGACGGTGCCGACGGCACTGGACAAGCGCTGGACGGTTCCGTACTGCCCGGGCGGGCGTGAGGACGGGGGCCGGGCCTCATAGGGTGGCCCCATGACGGAACTCCCCGCCCGGCGTCTGCTGCTGGTGCACGCGCACCCGGACGACGAGTCGATCAACAACGGCGTCACCATGGCCCGGTACGCGGCCGAGGGTGCCCACGTGACGCTGGTGACCTGCACCCTCGGCGAGCGTGGCGAGGTCATCCCGCCGGAGCTCGCACACCTGTCCGGAGCCGCTCTGGGCGGGCACCGCAGGGGTGAGCTGACGGCCGCGATGCGCGCCCTCGGCGTCGACGACTTCCGGCTGCTGGGCGGGCCGGGACGGTTCGCCGACTCCGGGATGATGGGGCTGCCGGACAACGACGACCCCGGCTGTCTCTGGCAGGCGGACGTCGACCGGGCCGCCGAGCTGCTCGTCGAGGTGATCCGCGAGCTGCGTCCCCAGGTGCTCGTCACCTACGACCCGAACGGCGGCTACGGCCACCCCGACCACATCCAGGCCCACCGCATCGCCATGCGGGCGGTGGAGCTGGCGGCCGAGGCCGGGTGCCCGATCGCCAAGGTCTACTGGAACCGCGTGCCGCGCTCCCACGCCGAGGACGCCTTCGCCCGGCTCGGGGCCGACCTGCCCGGTCTGCCCTTCGAGAAGGCGGCCGGCGTCGAGGACGTACCGGGCGTCGTCGACGACGAGCGGATCACCACCGAGATCCACGGCGAGGGCACCGCGCACGCCGCCGCCAAGGCCGCCGCCATGCGCGCGCACGCGACGCAGATCACGGTCGCCGAACCGTACTTCGTCCTCTCCAACGACCTGGCCCAGCCGATCCTCACCACCGAGTACTACGAGCTGGTGCGCGGCGAACGTGGCGGGGACGGGCGCGAGAGCGACCTGTTCGCCGGGATCACCGGAACCGCCGGGATCACCGGAACCGCCGGAACCGCCGGGACCTCCGTTACCGGGGCGGCGTCGTGAGCGGCCGCGAGGAGCCGGCGAGCTCCGCGCTCGCCCAGCCGCTGCGTCCGCCCTCGGCGGGCCGGGCCGTCCTGTACGTGGGGCTCTTCGCGCTCGGCGCCGTCCTCGGGGCGGCGGGCGCGCTGGTGCAGCCGGCCTGGTTCCCGGGCGGGCTGCTGCTCGCGCTGGCCGCCGAGGCCGGGTTGTGCGTCGGTGCGGGCCGGGCCACGGGGCGCCGGGGAGGGGCCGTCGCGCCCGCCCTCGGCTGGGCGCTCGCCGTGGTGCTGCTCACCACGAGCCGTCCGGAGGGCGACTTCCTCTTCGCCGCAGGGGCTGGTTCCTATCTCTTCCTGATCGGCGGTATCGCCATCGCTGTGATCTGCGCCACCCTCGCGCCGGTGCGGCAACCGGACGGCGGCTCCGCCCGACTTCGCAAGTGACGTACCACTTCGCCGTGCCGCGGGCGTGCGAGTCCGGTGTGGGTTTCCCCGGCGGTCACGGGATACGCGCGAGAAGTGGCCAGTATGGTGGTGCGCGCCGCCGAGCCGCCCGCATGCTGGTGTGCCGGGCGGCGGAGCCAACCGGGAGAACCTGCCTTGAGTCGTGAAACTGACAGTCCGTCCTCCGGGCCCCACGGGCGCGGCGGAGCCGCGTACCCGTCGGGCACCCCGCCCTACGGGACACCCGCGGCTTCCGACGCCGGTGCGGACGCGGGCCGTTCGGCCGCGCGGCCGGAGGAGCGCAAGACCGAGACGACGCTGACGACCCGGATCCGGATCAACATCCCCGGGTCGCGGCCCATTCCGCCGGTCGTCGTGCGCAAGCCCGTCGCGGACACCGAGGGCGCCGCGCGTGAGACGGGGACGACGGCCGAGCGGCCCGCGCCCGCGCCCAGCGCCGCCGCGCCCACGGGCGTCCCCGAGGCTCCCGCCGAACCCGCTCAGCCCGCCGACGGGAAGCCGACCAGCGACTGGTTCGCGCCCCGCAAGTCCGGTCCAGGCAAGGGCACTCAGGGCGGCGGTTCCACCAACGGCGCCGGTCTGCCCGGCGGTCCGGCGGCGGCCGCCGGTGGCCCGGGCGCCCCCCGCACACCGGGCGCGGGTCCCTCAGGTACCGGTGCCGGTGCGCGACCGGGCGGCGGGAGCGGCCGTCCCGGTGGTGTCGTCGGCTCCATGAACGCACCCGGCGGCTCCCGGCCCGGGGCCGCGGACGGCGCGGGCCGCTCCGGCGCGACCGGCGGGCCCGTGGCACCCGGCCACGGCGGCGGCACCGGGTCCTTCGACGTGACCGAGGCGCTGACGGCCGGTCCCCTGGGCGGCAACGGCATCCGGCCGGACAGCGGCGCCGGCACCGAGCCGATCCGCGACGACCTGCCGTACTTCGCGGGAGAGGGCCGGGCCGACCGGGGCACCGGTGCCCCTCGGAACCCGCAGGGCGGCCCGAACGGCCAGTCCCCGTACGGCGGGGGCCCCCAGGGCCCCGCCGGCCCGACGAGCGGCCCGGCCACCGGCGACAGCCGGCTGACGCCGCCGCCGGCCGGCGATCGCGGCGATCTCGGCGGACTCACGACGTCCGGTGGCCCCGGGGCCCCGGGCGGGCAGCGCGGGCCCGCACCGAACGGCCTGCGCGGCCCGGGCGGCCCCGGCAGGCCGGAGGGCCCCGGTTCCGCAGCGGGCCCCGACGCCGCCCGCCCCGGCCCCGGCGGCGGGCTCAGCGACGACACCGCGATCCTCACCCCGCAGCGCCCGGTCTCCCCCGGCCGCGGCAACCCGGACAACGTCTCCGGCAACACCGTCACCAGCGGCATCCCCGTCGTACCGAGCGAGCGCAACGCGCCGTTCCCGGGGGCGTCCGGCGACGGACCGCTGCCGCACACGCCGCCCAGGCTGCCCGAGCCGGTCTCCACGCCCCCGGCTGGCTCCGCCGAACCCGCCAGGAAGAAGGGGCGCAGGAAGCTCCCGCTGCTCGTCGGCGGCCTGGTCGTCGTCGCCGGTGTCACCTACGGCGCCGGCCTGCTCATGAACCGCTCCGACGTGCCCAAGGGCACCACCGTGCTCGGCGTCGACATCGGGGGCGGCACGCGTGACGACGCCGTCGAGAAGCTGGACGACGCCCTCGGCGCCCGCGCGGCCAAGCCGCTCAAGCTCACGGTGGGCGGTGACACCGTGTCCCTGAAGCCGGACCAGGCGGGGCTCCAGCTCGACACACAGGCCACCGCCAGCGCCGCGGCGACGAGCGACTACAACCCGATGTCCGTCATCGGCTCGCTCTTCGGCCGGAAGCGGGTCGTCGACCCGGTCATGCCCGTCGACGAGGAGAAGCTGCACGCCGCCCTGGGGAACGCCGCCGGCGGGGCCGGGTCGGTGACCGAGGGCACCATCGAGTTCGAGTCCGGCAGGGCCGTCCCCGTGTACGGGAGGCCCGGCAAGGGCATCGACGTGGCCAAGTCGACCGAGGCCGTGCAGGCCGCGTACCGCGCGCAGGTCGAGACGGGCGCCCCCACCTCGGTGAACGTGCCGACGACCACGCGGCAGCCCACGGTCTCCAAGGCCGAGGTCGACCGGATGCTCAAGGAGTTCGCCGAGCCGGCGATGTCGGCCAAGGTGACCGTGCAGACCGACGCCGCGCACTCCGTTCCGATGAGCCCGGAGAAGTCGCTGTGGAAGTTCCTCAGGGTCACGGCCGTGGACGGCAGGCTCGTCGACAAGCCCGACCTCAACGCCCTCAAGGAGCTGTACGGCGGGACGTTCGACGGCGTCCGCATCACCCGGGCAAACGGCGAGAAGACGCCCGTCACACCCCAGGACGTCTACGGCGCCCTGCGCCAGGCCCTGAAGAGCAAGACCGATCGGGTGGCGGTCATCGAGACCGACCCCAGCTGACGTCGCACCACGAGGGGGGCGCCCGGCACTCGCCGGACGCCCCGCTCGTCGTACGACGGCCGTACGACGGCCGTACGACGGCCGAATGACGGCCGAATGACATCCGTCATCCGGCACTCGGGACCGCCGGCACTGCCGGGTGCGTGCCCGTCGCGGCCACGATGGTGCCATGACGAGGACAGCGGTGGTCGGGTTCGACCAGGTGACCAAGAGCTACGGCGACGTCCGGGCCGTCGACGGGCTGACTCTCGCCCTGCGCCCCGGGGAGACCGTGGCCCTGCTGGGCCCGAACGGGGCGGGCAAGTCGACCACGCTCGACCTCCTGCTCGGCCTGAGGCGCCCCGACGGCGGCACCGTTCAGGTCTTCGGCACCGCACCGCGCGAGGCGATCGTCGCCGGACGGGTGGGCGCCATGCTGCAGAGCGGCGGCCTGATGGACGAGGTCACGGTCGCCGAACTCGTCCGGCTGGCCTGCGCGCTGCACCCCAGGGCCTACCCGGCCGCCGACGTGCTGGCCCGCGCCGGACTCACGACGATCGCCGACCGCAGGGTCGACAAGCTCTCCGGCGGCCAAGCCCAGCGGGTCCGCTTCGCCCTCGCCACCGCCGGCGACAGTGACCTGATCGTCCTGGACGAACCCACCACCGGCATGGACGTCACCGCCCGCCGGGCCTTCTGGGCCACCCTGCGCGAACAGGCCGAGAAGGGCCGCACCGTGCTGTTCGCCACGCACTACCTGGAGGAGGCCGACGCCATCGCCGACCGGGTGCTCGTCCTGCACCGGGGCCGGCTGCTGGCCGACGGCACCGCCGCCGAGATCAAGGCCAGGGCCGGAGCCCGCCGGATATCCTTCGACCTGGCCGACCCCGCCGACGAGCCGTCCCTGCGCGCCCTGCCCCACCTGACCTCCCTCGATGTGTCCGGCCGGACCGTGCGCATCCAGAGCGCCGACGCCGACGCCACCGTGCACGCCGTGTACGGGCTCGGCCTCTACCCCCGCAACCTCGAAGTCGCCGGCCTCGGACTCGAGCAGGCCTTCGTCGCCCTCACCGCCGCCGAGGAGGCCAAGCAGCCGTGAACAGCCTGATCGGACTCGAACTCACCCGCGCCCTGCGCAACCGCAAGTTCCTCTTCTTCTCGGTGATCTACCCCTCGGCCCTGTTCCTGCTGATCGCGGGCAGCGCCGACGGCACCGGCGAGGTCGACGGCACCGGGCTGACCCTGCCCACCTTCTTCATGGTCTCCATGGCCTCCTTCGGCGCCCTGACCGCCGTACTCATGGGCAACAGCGAACGCATCGCCAAGGAGCGCGAGAGCGGCTGGGTGCGGCAGCTGCGGCTGACCGCCCTGCCGGGCCGCGGCTACGTCCTCGCCAAGACCGCGAGCGCCGCCGTCGTCAGCCTGCCCTCCATCGTCGTCGTCTTCGTCGTCGCCGCGGCCGTGAAGGACGTACGCCTGGACGCCTGGCAGTGGTTCGCCCTCACCGGCGTGATCTGGGCCGGCAGTCTGGTCTTCGCCGCGCTCGGCGTCGCCATCGGCTATCTGGCGACCGGGGACGCGGTCCGCCCGATCACGATGATCGTCTACTTCGGCCTCTCCATGCTCGGCGGCCTGTGGATGCCCACCACCACCTTCCCGCGGTGGCTGAGGGACATCGCCGAGTGGCTGCCCACCCACGCGTACGCTGGCCTGGGGCAGTCGATCGAACAGAGTCACGCCCCGCACGCCCAGGACCTCGCCGTCCTCGCCGTCTACTTCGTGCTCTTCGCGGGCGGCGCGGCCTGGCTGTACCGGAAGGACACGCTGAAGGCGTGAGCGGCGTCGGCATCGGGCAGCGCCCGGAGAATCGCAGGCAGAAGACCGTCAAGGTCATGTGGACCGCCATCTGGCTGGCCTACCTGGGCGCCCCCGTCAGCGACCTGCTGCACGGCGGTCACCCGGCGGGGGTCCAGGTCCTCGGCTGGCTCGGCCTCGTCGTCTTCGTGGTCTGGTACATGCTGCTGCTCTTCCGCACCGGGCGCGGCGACCGGATCAACGTCGTCCTCGGCTCCCTCGCCGTCCTCGCGGCCCAGTCCACCATCCTCGCCCTCACCCTGGGCCGCGAGTGGCTGGTCCTCTTCGTGTACGTCTCGATCGCCTCCGGTGCCGCCCTGCCGCCGCGCCTGGCCCGCTGGACGATCCCGGGCGCCTCGGCACTGCTGACGGCACTCGCGTTCGCGGTGCCCGGCGGGACCTCCTTCATCGCCGGCCTGCTGCTCCCGGCGCTGCTTGGCGGCTTCGCCATGACCGGCGTGCGGGAGCTGATCCGCACCACCATCGCACTGCGCGAGGCCCGCGCCACGGTCGCCCAGCTCGCCGCCAACGAGGAGCGGCTGCGCCTCGCCCGCGACCTGCACGACCTGCTCGGCCACTCGCTCTCCCTGATCACCCTGAAGAGCGAGCTGGCCGGCCGCATGCTCCCCGCCCACCCCGACAAGGCCGCCCAGCAGGTCGCCGACATCGAACAGGTCAGCCGTCAGGCCCTCGTCGACGTCCGGGAGGCCGTCACCGGCTACCGCCGGCCTCGCTTCGCCGCCGAACTCGCGGGTGCCAAGGTCGCGTTGACGGCGGCGGGGGTGGTCGCCGAGCTGCCCGACGAACCGGACCTGGCCGGTCTCCCCGAGGAATCCGAGGCGGCCCTCGCCTGGGCGTTGCGCGAGGCGGTCACCAACGTCGTACGGCACAGCGGCGCCCGGCGGTGCGTGGTGGAGCTGCTCGGCCGCCAGACGCTGGACGGGGCGGTGCTGGAACTGTCCGTGGAGGACAACGGCTCCGGCGGCCCCGCCCCCTCGAACGCCCCCGGCAACGGCCTCACCGGTCTCGCCGAGCGCCTGGAGAAGGTGGGCGGCGCCCTGGAGACGGGACGGTTCCGCGGGGGATTCCGGCTGGTCGCCCGCGTCCCCGCCGGTCTCGCGGCCGACGTAGGATCCGGGGCATGAGCCGCACGATCAAGGTACTCCTGGCGGAGGACCAGGCGATGGTCCGCGAGGCACTGGCCGCCCTGCTCGGCCTGGAGGAGGACATCGAGGTCGTCGCCCAGGTGGCCCGCGGCGACGAGGTGCTGGGCGCCGCCCGTACCCACGGCGTGGACGTGGCCCTGCTGGACATCGAGATGCCCGGCGCGACCGGGATCGAGGCGGCGGCCCTGCTCCACCGGGAACTCCCGGCCGTGAAACTGATCGTCCTCACCACCTTCGGCCGCCCCGGCCACCTGCGCAGCGCCATGGAGTCCGGCGCCGACGCCTTCCTGGTCAAGGACGCCCCGGCCGCCCAACTCGCCGAAGCGGTACGCAAGGTGCTGGCGGGGGAGCGGGTCATCGATCCGACGCTGGCGGCGGCGGCCCTCGCCGAGGGCGCCAACCCCCTCACCGACCGTGAACGCGAGCTCCTCCGCGCCGCGGCCGACGGCTCCACCAACGCCGAACTCGCCACGGCCCTCCACCTCTCCCAGGGCACCGTCCGCAACTACCTGTCCACGGCCATCCAGAAACTGGCGGTCAGGAACAGGGCGGAAGCGGTCCGGATCGCGAGAGAGAAGGGCTGGCTGTAGACGCACGCCCCGCCCGGCCGCGGGCGGCCGCCGTGCCGCCCCGGCCGCGGGCAGGCGTCCCGCCGGGACGGCACGGTGGGCGAGGGAGGTGCCTCCCAGGCCGCTCAGGCACCGGGAGGCTCCGTAGCGGCCGGCCCGCGCGACCCGCGCCCGGCCCGTACCGGCGGACGCGGCTTTCCGTACCGGTCGACGCGGCCCCCCGTACCGGCGGACGCGGCTCCCCGTGCCGGCCGACGCGGCTCCCCGTACCGGCCGGGCGGGCGAGATCCGCGCCCGGCCCGTGCCGGCCGACGTTCAGTTCAACATCGCCCGAGCCGTCCGCGCCTCCCCCCGCACCTCCTCCGCGACCGCCTCGTCCACGGCCGCCACCACCTCCGCGTACGCCTCCAACTCCCGCGCCCCCGCCAGAAACTCGCCCCGCCGCACCAGCAACAGCGCGCGCTCGTACCGCAACCGCGCCGCATGCGCGGGCAACAGCAGCGCCAGGTCGATCGCCCACAGCCCGGCCGCCGACTGCTCCGGCCGGCCCGCCGCCCACGCCCGGATGTTGTTCAGGATCCGCGACACCACCTCCAACGGCGCCGCGGGCTCCAGCATCGACGGCCGCAGTTCCGCCCCCGTCGCCCCGGCGACCAGCACCTCCGCGTCCTTCCCGCTGAGCAGCCGCCCCCCGTCGAACGGATCGGCGAGCACCCGCTCCTGCTGCGGCCCGGACTCCGGCCCGAACCCGACCACGAAGTGCCCCGGCAGCGCGACCCCGTACACCGGTGCCCCCGCCCGGCGGGCGACCTCCAGCCACACCACCGACAACAGGATCGGCAGCCCGCGCCGCCGCCGCAGCACCTCGTGCAGCAACGACGACTCCAGCCGCTGGTAGTCCGCGGCGATCCCGTGGAACCCGTACCGCTCGCCGAGCAGGTCCCGCAGTGCCGCCGCCCAGGCCCGCGGCGTACCCGGCCGGAACGGCAGCTCTCCGGCCAGCCGGTCCAGTTCCACCTGCGCGGCGTCCAGGCCCGTGTCGTCCAGGGCCGCGTCCGCCACCGCGCCCACCAGGAGGCACAGCGTCGACAGGTCGGGCCGCTCGGACCGCGCCTCTTCGGCGAAGCGTCGCCGCAGTTCGGCCGAGCGCTCCGGCGACGGTGGGCGCGGGGGTGGCAAGTGACGCATGACTGGATCGTGCCCTTTCGCGACGATCGGTTACCGGTCCGTCCCGGCGTTCCCGGGCTCCCGGTAGTGGTGGTAGGCGTGGTGCGCCGCGAAGCCCGCCCCGGCGTACAGCGCCCGCGCCCCCGTGTTGTCCGTCTCCACCTGGAGCCACGCCGCCGACGCGCCCTCGTCGAGCGCACGCCGGGCCAGCGCGGCCAGCACGGCGGTCGCCAGCCCGCGGCGCCGCTGCGCGGGGTCGACCTCGACGGCCGCGAAGGAGGCCCACCGCCCGTCCACGACGCAGCGTCCGATCGCCGCCGGCGCGTGCGCCCCGGGCACCGTGGCGAACCACACGGACGGCCCCTCGCCGAGCACCCGCAGGGCGACCTCGCTCACGCCCTCGCGCCCGTACCGGGCCAGCCAGGCCTCGTCGGCCCGCCGGGACAGGACCACGCCGGTGCCCTCGGCCAGATCGGCGACCGGCGCCAGTCCACCGGTCCACACCTCGGCCGTCACCTCCCTGACCCAGCCCCGCCGTTCCAGCTCCGCGCACAGCAGCTCCTGCGTGCCGGCGGCACCGGTGGCGGTCTGGACGTACGCGGGCAGCCCGCGCTCGCCGTACCAGCGGCGTACGGCCGCCAGCGCGTCGTCGAGCGGCAGCCCCGGATCGCCGAGCGGCAGTACGGAGTTGGCCCGTCGCGTGAAGCCCGCGGCCGCCCGCAGCTCCCACGCGCCGAGCAGCTCGCTCTCCACCGGACGCCAGGCCCGCGCGGCGACCCGCGCCAGCTCCTCATAGGACGCGGCGGGACCGCGACGGCGGGCGGGCGCGGACGGCACGACCTTTCCGGCGATGAGGGCCGACTCCGCGACACGGACGGTTTCACCACTCTTCCGTGTGATCAGCAGCACACCGTCGGTCCATGATGTGAGAACGCCGACCGTGTCGGTGAACTTCTCATCCGCGACACCAGGTTCGCTCAAGCGCCGTACGGAGACTCGTTTGCCCACGTCAGCAGCGGTGATACGGACCTCAAGACGCCCGGCGGCAGAGATTTCCACAGGTCTGTCCACCCCTCCTGTTCGGATCATGCCCAAGAACGGAGATACTAGGGGCGGGCATCGACGACGCCGCGCTCCCGCGCGCCAGGCGGCGGAGCCTGAGGAGGCCCGCCAGCGCCCAATCGAGGAGGAACGACAGCGTGACCTACGTCATCGCGCAGCCTTGTGTCGACGTGAAGGACAAGGCGTGCATCGAGGAGTGCCCGGTCGACTGCATCTACGAGGGCCAGCGGTCCTTGTACATCCACCCGGACGAATGCGTCGACTGTGGTGCCTGTGAGCCGGTCTGCCCGGTCGAGGCGATCTTCTACGAAGACGACACTCCCGAGGAGTGGAAGGACTACTACAAGGCGAACGTCGAGTTCTTCGACGAGCTCGGCTCGCCCGGCGGTGCCAGCAAGCTGGGGCTGATCGAGCGCGACCACCCCTTCGTCGCCGCGCTGCCGCCGCAGAACCAGTAAGAGCGGCCCGCACACGCGCCGCCTCGGTCCCGTACGGCCTGATCACCCGATCCGCGCCGCACGGGACCGAGGCGTTTGCCGCGCCGGGCGCTCACGACGAAAGGGAGCCACCCACCGTGTCCGCGATCTCCGAGCGTCTTCCCGCGTTCCCCTGGGACAAGCTGGAGCCGTACAAGAAGACGGCCGCAGCCCACCCCGAGGGCATCGTCGACCTGTCGGTCGGCACACCGGTCGACCCGGTCCCCGAGCTGATCCAGAAGGCCCTGGCCGACGCGGCGGACTCCCCGGGCTACCCGACCGTCTGGGGCACCCCGGCGCTGCGCGACGCGATCACCGGCTGGGCGGAGCGCCGCCTCGGCGCCCGCGGCGTCACCCATCGGCACGTGCTCCCGATCGTCGGTTCCAAGGAACTCGTCGCCTGGCTCCCGACCCAGCTGGGCCTCGGCCCCGGCGACCGGGTGGCCTTCCCCCGCCTGGCCTACCCGACGTACGAGGTCGGTGCCCGGCTGGCCCGCGCGGAGTACGAGGCGTACGAGGACCCGACCGAGCTGGACCCGGCGGGTCTGAAGCTCCTGTGGCTCAACTCCCCGTCGAACCCGACCGGCGGGGTGCTGTCCAAGGCCGACCTGACGCGCATCGTGGCCTGGGCCCGCGAGCACGGCGTCCTCGTCGTCTCCGACGAGTGCTACCTGGAGCTGGGCTGGGAGGCCGCCCCGGTCTCGGTCCTGCACCCGGACGTCAACGGCGGTTCGTACGACGGCCTGGTCGCCGTCCACTCCCTGTCCAAGCGCTCCAACCTCGCGGGTTACCGGGCGGCGTTCCTGGCCGGCGACCCGGCGGTCCTGGGCCCGCTCCTGGAGATCCGCAAGCACGGCGGCATGATGACCTCGGCGCCGACCCAGGCGGCCGTGGTGGCGGCCCTCGGCGACGACGAGCACGTACGCGTCCAGCGGGAGCGCTACGCGGCCCGCCGCACGGCCCTGCGCGAGGCCCTGCTCGGCCACGGCTTCCGCATCGAGCACAGCGACGCCGGCCTCTACCTCTGGGCCACCCGCGACGAGTCCTGCTGGGACACGGTCGCCCACCTGGCCGAACGCGGCATCCTGGTGGCCCCCGGCGACTTCTACGGCCCGGCCGGCGCCGACTTCGTCCGCGTCGCCCTCACGGCGACGGACGAACGCGTCGCCGCGGCGGTGCGGCGCCTGTAGCCGTCACGCAAAGCGCCGGGGTCCGGGGAACGAACCCCGGGCCCCGGCGCCGCACAAGTCCGGCGCGGCCGCCGTCAGCCGAGCGGCAGGCCCTGGACCGGCAGGCCGCCCTTGCCCAGCGCGTCGGTCGGCAGGCCGCCCTTCGTGGCGGTCTTCGTCGTGTCACCGACGAGGTCCCCGGCGGAGCCCGCCGCGTCACCGGCGGCGTTCTGCGCCGCCGGCGTGGCCTTCTTGACGACCGATCCACCGGTCTTGCCGGCGGCCGGGACGGCCTTCTTGACGGCCTTGCCGCCGGTGTCGCCCGCGGTCCCGGTGACGTTCTGGGCGGCGGAGTCGACGGTGGTGCCGACGTTCGCCCCGTCCAGGGCGGTCAGTCCCCCGAGGTTCGGGGTGGCCGGCAGTTCGGGAGCCGCGCTGGCGGAGCCGGCCGCACCGACCCCGGCAGCCGCTCCCGCGGCGACGAGCAGCGCGGCACGGGCGATCCGGCGGGTCAGGGGGAGGGACATGATGCTCCTTCGACGGAAGTCAACGATGGGTACTGCCACCGTGCCCGGCGAATGATCGACCGGGCCCGGACGCAGTGACTACCGCTCGAGAGCCACGAAGGTTGCGGCGGCCCGACGTAAAGAGTTGGTAATGCGTCGCATTATCAGGTGCCCATAAAAACGGGCAAAAGGGCGCCGGTCGGAAAGTCTGCTGAATCCTTACGTCCCTTGATTTTCCCGGGCTCCGGCGCAGTCGGGGGTGACGCCGCGCAAAGGTGTGCCCGGCGCCGGACCCAGGCCGACGCGGGTAACTCTCAGGGGTGACGGCTCGTACGGGCGAGCCCTACCACGTGGACGTGATCCGCACCGGCCCCGCCGCCCGCTCCGCGCCATGGGTGCCTTCGGCGCCCGCCGGAGTCCACTTGCTGTCGGTGCTGCCCGCGGTCCACGCCCGGCCCGCGTAGGAGACCCGCTGGATGTGCAGCGAGGAGGCGTTGGCCACCGCCCAGTGCGCCAGCTGCCAGCCGCGCCGCCCGGTCTCCCGCTCCGCTCCCGGACCGGTGCCGCCGGTCACGGGCAGCGTCACGGTCCGTTCGTCGGAGGGGGCCGCGGGCCGGGGGGAGGCGGCGTCGCCGCCCACCTCCGCGCCGGCCGGCTGGAGCACGGCGTGCCCGAAGTCCCGTACCAGCGCCGCGCGTACCGCGTCCGGCCCCTTCTTTCGGGTCGCGCCGGGCCGCCCGTCGCAGGTCAGCGTGGCCGCGGAGCGTCCGGTGAGTGCGGCGGCGAGCACTTCGGCGTCCGGTTCGTGCTTGGCGTACGCGTACGGGAAGCCGCTGCGCTGCACGTGCTGGGCGGCGTCGGTCAGCGGCAGGTCCAGATAACCGGGCACCTCGACCAGACGGTCGTAGAACAGGCCCGCCGAGTACGCCGGGTCCATGATCTCCCGGGGCGTGCCCCAGCCCTGCGAGGGCCGCTGCTGGAACAGGCCGAGCGAGTCCCGGTCGCCGTGGTCGAGGTTGCGCAGCGCCGACTCCTGCAACGCGGTCGCCAGCGCGATCGCCACGGCCCGCTCCGGCAGCCTGCGCGCGGTGCCGACGGCGGTGATCGTCGCCGCGTTCACCGCCTGCTCCGGTGTGAACTCGTAGGTGGTCCGCGTGCCGTCACCGGCGACGGCGGCCACCTTGCAGCCCGGGGCGCCCGCGCCTCCGGCGACGTACTGCACCGTCAGATATCCGGCGACCGCGAGCAGGGCCATGGAAGCGGCGCCGGAACGGGCGAGGCGGCCACGGCGTTTGCGAGGTGGAGGCGGCTGAAGCACGCGTACAAGGTACTGGAGGGTAGGGTTCTGTGTACGCCGGGTACGCACACTGCCCCCAGGAGCAGGGGCGTTAGGGTCGGGCCATGGCCGATACCCCGCTTGACCTGACGCTGGACGCCGCGGAGCTTACTGCGCGGCTCGTCGACCTCCCGTCCGAGAGCGGCACCGAGGAGCCCCTGGCGGACGCGATCGAGAGCGCCCTGCGGGCCCTGCCCCACCTGTCGGTCGAGCGGTACGGCAACAACGTCGTCGCCCGTACGGAGCTGGGCCGCGCGGAACGCGTGATCCTGGCCGGCCACATCGACACGGTGCCGATCGCCGGCAACGTGCCCTCCCGGCTGGACGAGGACGGGGTCCTGTGGGGCTGCGGCACCTGCGACATGAAGGCGGGCGTCGCCGTCCAGCTGCGCATCGCCGCCACGGTCCCGGCCCCCAACCGCGACCTGACCTTCGTCTTCTACGACAACGAGGAGGTCGCCGCCGAGCTGAACGGCCTCAAGCACATCGCCGAGGCGCACCCCGACTGGCTGGAGGGCGACTTCGCGGTGCTCCTCGAACCGTCCGACGGCCAGGTGGAGGGCGGCTGCCAGGGCACCCTGCGGGTGCTGCTCAAGACGACGGGGGAGCGGGCGCACTCGGCGCGGAGCTGGATGGGCGCCAACGCCGTCCACGCCGCCGCCCCCGTCCTCGCCCGCCTGGCGGCCTACGAGCCCCGCTACCCGGTGATCGACGGCCTGGAGTACCGCGAGGGCCTCAACGCGGTCGGCATCGCGGGCGGGGTCGCGGGCAACGTCATCCCCGACGAGTGCGTGGTCACGGTCAACTTCCGCTACGCCCCCGACCGCAGCCCCGAGGAGGCCCTCGCCCACGTGCGCGAGGTCTTCGCGGACTGCGGGGTCGCGGAGTTCGTGGTCGACGACCACAGCGGCGCGGCCCTGCCCGGCCTGTCCCACCCGGCCGCGGCGGCCTTCATCGAGGCGGTGGGCGGCACCCCGCAGCCCAAGTACGGCTGGACGGACGTGTCGCGTTTCTCCGCGCTCGGCGTCCCGGCGGTCAACTACGGCCCCGGCAACCCCCACTTGGCGCACAAGCGCGACGAGCGGGTCGAGGCGGCGAAGGTCCTGGCGGGGGAGGAGCGGCTGCGGTCGTGGCTGACGGCATGATCCGCGGCGGGTTTGTGCCGCTGCGTGGCGGACATGCTGAGGTCCCTCGTACGTAACCCGCGTGGATCTACGCTGAGGTGGCAGAACCGAACCCGCGACTGGAGGGAGCGCCCATGCCTACCGGCAACCCCGAGGGCAAGAAGCAGCCACCGGACGAACAGCGGCTGGGCCCCGTCCTCCGGCGGCGGGGTCAGGTCCAGCAGGGCACCACGGACCAGCGGCTGCTGGACGAGCGTGCTCCGACCGACTGGGTGCACACCGACCCCTGGCGCGTCCTGCGCATCCAGTCGGAGTTCATCGAGGGCTTCGGCACGCTGGCCGAACTCCCGCCCGCCATCAGCGTCTTCGGTTCCGCCCGCACCCGGGTGGACTCCCCGGAGTACGCCGCGGGCGTGCGCCTCGGCCGCGGTCTGGTGGAGGCGGGCTTCGCCGTCATCACCGGCGGCGGGCCCGGGGCCATGGAGGCGGCCAACAAGGGCGCCCTCGAGGCGGAGGGCACCTCGGTCGGCCTTGGCATCGAACTGCCCTTCGAGCAGGGGCTCAACCCCTACGTCGACATCGGCCTGAACTTCCGCTACTTCTTCGTCCGCAAGATGATGTTCGTGAAGTACGCGCAGGGCTTCGTCGTCCTGCCCGGCGGCCTCGGCACGCTCGACGAACTCTTCGAGGCCCTCACCCTGGTGCAGACCCAGAAGGTGACCCGCTTCCCCATCGTCCTGTTCGGCTCCGAGTACTGGGGCGGCCTGGTCGACTGGCTCCGCGGCACCCTGGTGGCCCAGGGCAAGGCCGCGGAGAAGGACCTCCTGCTCTTCCACGTCACCGACGACGTGGACGAGGCGGTGGCCCTGGTCTCCAAGGAGGCGGGCGTGTAGCGCGTGGCCGCGGGGGAGGGCGAGGGGCGGGGCCCCGGTGCCTATGCCAGCCCCCGCCGGGCCACCGCGGGCTCCCGGTGACCCGCGATCGTCGCCACCATGTCCAGCACCTGCCGCGTCTCCGCCACCTCGTGCACCCGGTACACCCGCGCCCCCAGCCACGCCGACACCGCGGTCGTCGCCAGCGTGCCGATCACCCGCTCCTTCACGGGCCGGTCCAGCGTCTCCCCGACGAAGTCCTTGTTGGACAGGGACACCAGCACCGGCCACCCCGTCTCCGCCATCTCGCCGAGCCGCCGCGTCGCCTCCAGGCTGTGCCGGGTGTTCTTCCCGAAGTCGTGCCCGGGGTCGATCAGCACCGACTCCCGCGGCACCCCCAGCGACACCGCCCGCTCGGCCAGCCCCAGCGTCACCCGCAGGATGTCGGCCATGACGTCGCCGTACGTCACCCGGTGCGGCCGGGTCCGCGGCTCGGCGCCCCCCGCGTGCGTGCACACCAGTCCCACCCGGTACCGCGCCGCGACCTCCGCGAGCTTCGGGTCGACGCCGCCCCACGCGTCGTTCAGCAGGTCGGCCCCCGCCTCGCACACGGCCTCGCCGACCTCGTGCCGCCAGGTGTCCACGCTGATCACGACGTCCGGGAACCGCCGCCGCACCTCCGCGACGAACCCCACCGTCCGCCGCGCCTCCTCCTCGGCCGACACCTCGTCTCCGGGGCCGGCCTTCACCCCGCCGATGTCGATGATCGCGGCGCCCTCGGCCACCGCCTGCTCCACGCGCGCGAGTGCGGGCTCGTCGTGGAAGGTCGCCCCCCGGTCGTAGAAGGAGTCCGGGGTCCGGTTCACGATCGCCATGATCACCGGCTCGTGCGCCGCGAACGCGCGCCCGCCCAGCCTGAGCATCCCCTGTGACATCTCCTCGTCCCTACCGTTCCCTCGTCCCGCTCTCGACCCCGGGTCCGCGGCCCTTCGGCGGCCGCGGCCCCGGCTGTCAGACTCGCATGGCACGATCGGACCCGACACAACCGACTCCGACTCGGACCGGACTCCGATCCAACCAGTCGCGCGATCCCCGCCGAACCGACGGGATCGCCGCGCCCGACCCGACCATGGGGGCCCCAGCGATGGTCATGTTCCTGTTCCTCGTCATCGCGCTGGCCGTCGTCGTGGCCGCGGTGACGCTCGCCGTGGTGGGCGGCGGCGACAGCGGGCCGCTGCCCGACGCCGAACCCGAGCGGGTGCGGGACTCGCTGCCCCCGGACCGCCCGGTGGGCCGCGGCGACGTGGAGCGGCTGCGCTTCCCGCTCGTCGTGCGCGGGTATCGCATGGCGGACGTCGACGACGCCCTCGGCCGCCTCGGCGCCGAGCTGGCCGAGCGCGACGCCCGGATCGCCGACCTGGAGTCCGCACTGGCGGGCGCCAGGGCCGCCGCGGTCCACCGCCACGTAGTGATGGACAAGCCCGCCCAGGAGGAGCAGCAGTGAGCGCGGGGGAGGCCGCCGCGGGCCCGGACGGCGCGCTGCGCTGTCCCTGGGCCCTGTCCACCGCGGACTACGTCACGTACCACGACGACGAGTGGGGCCGCCCGGTCCACGGTGACGACGCCCTGTACGAGCGGCTCAGCCTGGAGGCCTTCCAGTCCGGCCTGTCCTGGATCACCATCCTGCGCCGCCGTACCGGATTCCGCGCCGCCTTCGCCGGCTTCGAGATCGCCAAGGTCGCCGCCTTCACCGACGAGGACCGCGAGCGTCTGCTCGCCGACGCCGGCATCATCCGCAACCGCGCCAAGATCGACGCGACCCTCGCCAACGCGCGCGTGCTGGCCGAGTGGGCCCCGGGCGACCTGGACGAGCTGATCTGGTCGCACGCCCCGGACCCGGCCGGACGACCGGCCCCCGAGACCCTCGCCGACGTCCCGGCCGTCACCCCGCAGTCCACGGCCCTGTCGAAGACGCTGAAGAAGCGGGGCCTGCGCTTCGTCGGCCCGACGACGGCGTACGCGCTGATGCAGGCGTGCGGTCTGGTCGACGACCACCTGGCGTCCTGCGTGGCCCGCCGGACCTGAGCGGTGGGGCCTGAGCGGTCGGATGTGGGCGGTCGGGCCTGAGCGGTGGGACGTGGGGGGTCAATTGTGGGCGGTCGGGCCTGAGCGGTCGAATGTGGCCGGTCGGGCCTGGCCCGCCGGACGCGGCCGGTCGGGCCTGAGCCGCCGGACGCGGCCCGCCGGACCTGGCCCGTCGGCCGCCTACCGGCCCAGGTACTTCGGCTTCTCCTTCTCGACGAAGGCCCGCACCGCGATCGCGTGGTCCTCCGAGGACCCCGCCCGCGACTGCAGCTCGTCCTCCTTGTCCAGCGTCTCGGAGAGCGAGTGCGTCAGCCCGTAGGCCATCGCCTCCTTCAGCGCCGCATACGCCACGGTCGGCCCCTCGGCCAGCGCCCGCGCCGTCTTCTCGGCCTCGGCGCGCAGGTCGGCGGCGGCGACGACCCGGTTGGCGATGCCCAGCTCGTACGCCTCCTGCGCGCCGATGCTGCGCGGGAAGAGCAGCAGATCGGCGGCGCGCCCGGGGCCGACGACACGCGGCAGCGTCCAGGAGATGCCCGAGTCGGCGGTGAGCGCCACGCCCGCGAAGGACGTGTTGAACGCCGCCGTGTCCGCGACGATCCGGTAGTCGGCCGCGAGCGCGAAACCGAGGCCCGCCCCGGCCGCCACGCCGTTCACCGCGGCGACCACCGGCTTCTCGGCCCCGGCGAGCGCCCGCACGATCGGGTTGTAGTGCTCGCGCACCGTGCTCATGGTGCGGCCCGAACCCGACTCCCGGTCGGCGGCCAGCAGCCCGATGTGTTCCTTGAGGTCCTGGCCGACGCAGAACGCCCGCTCCCCGGCCGCGGTCAGCAGCACCGCCCGTACGGCGTCGTCCACCGCCGCGGAGCGCACCGCGTCCCGGAGCGCGACCTTGGTCTCGATGTTCAGCGCGTTCATCGCCCCGGGGCGGTTCAGCGTGATCGTCGCGAGCCCGTCGCCCACCTCGTAGAGCACGGTGTCGGCCATGGGAATCCCCTCCGCGTAGTGGCATGCAGTGGCATGTGTCCGGGAGACAGCATGACGGAGATCACCGGCGACGGATCGCTCGGGAGATGTGACCTGCGTCAAAGAATTCCCGGCCGTATCCATTCGGCGGAAGTGCGTGAGGGCACGCACTATCGCAGTCACATCGCCGAATTGAGTGGTTTTGCTCGCGTGCGTTGCCCAAGCGATGCCGACCGATGTTGGTCATCGGGTCCTGGGATGCGGGATAATGCCTGGGAAGCAATGTGTTCGATGCCGGTGTCGCGCGTCCACGCCGGACTGCGCGTGCCCTCACGGGCCGTCGGCGGTGACGGTGAGCTGGTATCAGGAAGGGGAACGAGCATGGCGGCCATGAAGCCGCGGACGGGTGATGGCCCGCTCGAGGTGACCAAGGAGGGGCGGGGCATCGTCATGCGCGTTCCGCTCGAAGGCGGCGGTCGACTCGTCGTCGAGCTGACCCCCGACGAGGCCGACGCGCTCGGCGACGCCCTCAAGAAGGTCGTCGGCTGACGCGCGAGCGACCATACCCGTTCAATCGCCCCGGGACCGCACATGGTGCCGGGGCGATTGGCGTGGTGATATTTCCCCGGCGCCGGGCGTCTTTCTTTCAGCGCTTCACGGCGCACAGCAGCCCGTCGCCCACCGGAAGCAGCGACGGCACCAGCTCCTGGCTCTCCCGCACCGCGCGCAGAAGTTCCCGCACCCGCAGCACCTCGGTGGGCTGCGGCCCCGAGTCGATCGTCCGGCCGGCGCCGAAGACGCCCTCGAAGGCGACCAGACCCCCGGGGCGCAGCAGACGCAACGATTCGGCGAGATAGTCCAGGTATTCCAGACGGTCGCCGTCGCAGAAGACGAGGTCGTAACCGACGTCCGCGAGCCGGGGCAGCACCTCCAGGGCGCGCCCGGGAATGAACCGGGCCCGGTTGCTCGCGAAGCCCGCCGCGCGGAAGGCCTGGCGGGCGAACTGCTGGTGTTCCGGCTCCGGGTCGACCGTGGTCAGCACCCCGTCCGGCCGCATGCCGTGCAGCAGATGGATCCCGGAGACACCGCAGCCGGTGCCGATCTCCGCGACCGCCTTGGCGTCCACGGCGGCGGCGAGCAACCCCAGGGCGGAGCCCGTGCCCGGGGTCACCGAGCGCAGGCCGGCCTCGCGGGCCCGGTCGCGTGCCCAGAGCAGCGCGTCGTCCTCGGCGACATAGGCGTCGGCGAACGCCCAGCTCGTCTGCCGGTTGCCGGTAATGACCCTCTCCTGTCCCCGTCGTTGCCTCGGCGTGACTGTATCCGTTGGCGTCGGGAACCCGCAGATGGGACCAGCCGTTAAAAGGGGACAGCAAAGAGACGACCGAGCGGCCGGGGCCGGGACGGGGGCGGCGGATGAAGCAGGGCGTCGGGCAGGTGGCGCCGCGGCCGCACGAGCCGTGCCGACCCAGATCAAATTCTCGTAAAACCGCTTATCCGGAGCTAACGGGCGAGGTGGCTATGGTAGGGGCTCCACTGGACACCACCAGAGCCGACAGGGGAGGTGCGGCCGCGCCCGCGGATCGGGGCGGAGTGCTGAGGCGCTTCCTCGGATCGGCAGGCAGGCCGAAATCCGTGAACGACACCGCTGCTGACCACCGCCACGCCGACGGTCCCCCCACGGGACCCGCCCAGACCGCGACCTTCGCCGTCGACGCGGACGGGCAGGGGTGGACTCCGCCCACCTGGGAGGAGATCGTCAGCACCCACAGCGGCCGGGTCTACCGTCTCGCCTACCGCCTCACGGGCAACCAGCACGACGCCGAGGACCTGACCCAGGAGGTCTTCGTCCGCGTCTTCCGCTCCCTGTCGACCTACACGCCGGGCACCTTCGAGGGCTGGCTGCACCGCATCACCACCAACCTCTTCCTCGACATGGTCCGCCGCAAGCAGCGCATCCGGTTCGACGCGCTCGGCGACGACGCGGCCGAGCGGCTGCCCAGCAAGGAACCCACCCCGCAGCAGCTCTTCCACGACGCCCACTTCGACGCGGACGTCCAGCAGGCGCTGGACACCCTCGCGCCCGAGTTCCGTGCCGCGGTCGTCCTGTGCGACATCGAGGGGCTGTCGTACGAGGAGATCGCCGCGACCCTCGGCGTCAAGCTCGGCACGGTGCGTTCCCGTATCCACCGCGGCCGTTCCCAGCTGCGGAAGGCGCTCGCGCACCGTTCCCCCAAGGCGCGGGGCGAGCGTCGCTCGTTCGCGGCCGGTGTTCCCGCACTGGGAGGAGGGGGCACGAGCGCGTGAGTGGGTCACGGCCTCAGTCCGAGGGACACCTCGCAGAGCAGCATCTGGGAGACCGACTTTCCGCCCTGGTGGACGGAGAGCTCGGTCATGACGCGCGTGAGCGCGTGCTGGCGCACGTGGCCACCTGCCCGAAGTGCAAGGCGGAGGTCGACGCGCAGCGCCGGTTGAAGAACGTCTTCGCGGAAGCGGCCCCGCCTGCCCCCTCGGAAAGCTTCCTGGCCCGCCTCCAAGGGCTCCCCGGGGGCGGTGACACGGACGGTGGCGGCTCACCGCTCGGGTTGTCACGAGGGTTCGGGGTCTCCCCGGGCTCCGGCGTCTTCGGCACGAAGCGGGGCGAGCGGTTCGAGTTCGACTACGTTCCCGCCCGGTCGCACGCCTCGGTGCTGCCTCCTTCCTCGCCGGGGCGGGGCTTCCGGATCCACGACGTGAGCCGGCAGGAGTCCGACCGCCCGGGCTCGCGCGGCCTGCGCTTCGCCTTCGCCGCCGCCGGGGCGGTGTCGCTGGCCGCGATCGCGCTGGGCGGCGTCACCCTCGGCACGCCGGACACCACCACCGAGGCACGCGGCTCGGGCAGCGGCAGCAATGTGACGCCGATGCGTACCCAGGGCTCGGGAGCGACCGCCCCCGAGAGCCAGCGCCGCCGCGCGGGCGGTCCGCTGCTCGGGCAGGGCCAGCGGGCGCCGGGCGACCTCCCCGTCGCCTCCACCACGGCCTCCGCACCGCTGCTGCCCGGGGTGCCGGCCCCCTCCGGGGGTGATGCGCGTCAGCAGGCCGTACGTGCGCTGACCGCGCCGGTGACGGCGGGCGCCGCCGCCATGTCCCCGCTGATACGCCCGCTGGAAGCCGTCCCGCCGCTCTCCCTGAGCTCCTGGTCGACGGCCCCCGAGGTCAGGCCGCCCGGCCTGCTCGCCGCCCCCGCCCCCGCTCCGTCCCCCTATCCGGCGGCCTCCCCGGCCGCCTCCTTCCGCCCCGCTCGCTGACGGGGTCTGCGCGCGGGCCCGGGAACCTGATTGAATCCGGGGTGGCGCCAGAGCCCTTGGAGCCGACGATCTGCGGCCAGCGCGGGGGAGAACATGAACGAGGGGAAGCCCACGAAGACGAAGTGGTGGAGTCGTCCCCGCTCGTCCGACGACCCGCGCGGCGGCGACTTCGAACTGGAAGGCCCCCGCCCGGTGCACACCGCAGGCGCCGGCACCCTCGGCCGGGAGACCGACGGGGACGACTTCGAGCTGGCACGCCCGTCGGCGGCCCGCGTGTCCGGCGAGGGCGACTACGAGCTGGACCTGCCCCACACCGACGCGGCCACCCCCACGGACGCCGCTCCGCCTCCACAGGCCGACACCGACGTCCATCCGGCCGAGGAGGCGGGCGGGCAGCGACAGGGCGACGCTCAGTCCGAGGAGGCGGGCGGGCAGCGACAGGGCGACGCTCAGTCCGTGGACGCGGGCGGGCAGCGACAGGAGGACGCTCAGTCCGTGGACGCCGGGTCACATCGGCAGGCGGGTCCAGGCGCCGCCCCGTCCGTGGACGCGGGTGCGCAACCGCGCCTGGGCATCGGCTCCTCCCCGGCCGCCCACGGCACGCCGACTGCCGAAGCCACCGCCGAGCGTCCCAAGCCGCTGCACGAACCCGACCCGTACAGCACCCCGCCGTACGGTGAGCCGGGCCCCTGGGCCCCCGCTCCGCCGGTCCAGCACCCGGCGGCCACACCGGCGCACGGCACGGTGACGGCACCCCCGCACGCACCGGTTCCGCAGGCTCCGGCCGCCCACGCACCGGTCCCGCCCGTGTCGGCGGCGCAGGTACCGGTTCCGTCGGCTCCCGCCTCCTGCGTGCCGGCTGCGGAAGTACCGGCCCCGCACGCACCGGTCCACGCGTCGGCCCCGCACGCACCGGTTCCGCAGGCTCCGGCCGCCCACGCACCGGTCCCGCCCGCGAGCGCGTCGTCCGTGGCTCCGCCTCCGGGTGCTGCGTCCGACCCGTCCCTCGCCGACGCCCCGGCCCCGGTACCGCAGACGGGGCAGGCGCGGCATCCGGCGGCGCCACCGGCGTACGACACCGGGGTTCACGCCAGCGCCGCGCCCGCCTCGGCACCCGGCTCCGCGTCGGCCTCCTCGCCCGGCGTCCCGGCCTCCGGCCCGTCGCAGGCGGGAGCGTCCGACCCGTGGGCGGAGCCGGCGGACCCGGCTCCCGGCGCCGAACCCGCCCCCGATCCCTGGGGGCGCTACGACCCCTGGGCCGCCTCCGCCGCCGCGTCCCTCCAGCGCCACGACGCGGCCGTCCGGACGCCTCGGCAGCGACGCGGACGGGCGACGAAGACGCTGGTCGGCGGCGCGCTGCTCATCGCCCTGGTCTCCGGCGGCATCGGCGGCGCCATGGGCACGTACCTGGAACGGAACGGCGGCGTCGGGACGGTCGAGCTGCCGCAGGCCGGACCCGAGGCGGTCGAGCGGGCCCCGGACTCCGTCGCCGGCATCGCCGCGCGTGCCCTGCCCAGCGTGGTCACCCTGCACGTCAGCGGCAGCGAGGCGGCGGGTACCGGCACCGGGTTCGTACTCGACGGCCGCGGCCACATCCTGACGAACCATCACGTCGTGGAGCCCGCCGGCAGCGGCGGCGAGATAACCGTGACCTTCAACAGCGGCGACACCGCCGAGGCCACGGTCGTCGGCGGGGACAGCGGATACGACCTCGCCGTGGTGAAGGTCAAGGGCGTCAGCGGCCTCACCCCCATGCCGCTCGGCAACTCCGACAGCGTGCGGGTCGGCGACCCCGTCGTCGCCATCGGTGCGCCCTTCGACCTGGCCGGCACGGTCACCTCCGGCATCATCAGCGCCAAGGAACGGCCCATCACCGCGGGCGGCGGGGAGGGCGACGGCAGCGACGTCTCCTACGTCGACGCCCTCCAGACCGACGCCCCCATCAACCCCGGCAACTCCGGCGGCCCCCTCCTGGACGCCCGGGGCCGGGCCATCGGCATCAACTCCGCCATCCGCTCCGCCGACAGCGGCGGCGCCGAGACGGACGGCGGCCAGGCCGGTTCGATAGGGCTGGGCTTCGCCATCCCCATCAACCAGGGCAAGCGCGTCGCCGAGGAACTGATCAACACCGGCAGGGCCACCCACCCGGTCATCGGCATCACCCTCGACATGAACTACGCCGGTGACGGCGCCCGGGTGGGTGCCAAGGGCAGTGGCGGCGGACCCGCGGTCACCGGGGGCGGTCCCGGCGCCGAGGCCGGTATCGAGCCGGGGGACGTGATCACCGCAGTCGACGGACAGCGCGTGCACTCCGGCGAGGAACTCATCGTCAAGACCCGAGCCCACCGCCCCGGCGACCGTCTGGAGCTGACCCTGGAGCGCGACGGCGAGGAGACGAAGGTCTCGCTCGTGCTCGGCTCCGCCGGTGGCGACTGACCGTCACCCAGGTCCCCACAAGGGGACAGGAAGGCAAACAATTCGGAAAGCGCTCACCCACACGCACCCGGGGCTCACGGGACGGTACCGGTCGGACGGGCTCGGCGGGTACCGTGGTGGCGGCCCGGCATCCCAAGGAGCTTCAGGTGTTCAATGACATAGGCGCACTAGAGCTGGTGACGCTCGTCGTCCTCGCCGTGCTCGTCTTCGGTCCGGACAAGCTCCCCAAGGTCATCCAGGACGTGACGCGCACCATCCGGAAGATCCGGGAGTTCTCGGACAGCGCCAAGCAGGACATCCGCCAGGAGCTGGGCCCCGAGTTCAAGGACTTCGAGTTCGAGGACCTCAACCCCAAGACGTTCCTCCGCAAGCAGATGGACAACGACGAGCTGGGTATCAAGGAGCTCCGCAACGGCTTCGACCTGAAGAAGGAGATGGCCGAGGTCACCGACGCGGTCCACGGGCGCGACGCCGACCCCTCGTCCTCCGGGTCCTCGTCCGCTTCGTCCCCGGCTCCCTCCTCGTCGTCCGGCGGCAGTGGCCGGATCGACATGTCGAAGAAGCCCGAGACGTCGGAGAAGCCCGGCGACGGCCGTCCGCCCTTCGACGCGGACGCCACCTGATCCCCGCTCTCCGAGTCCGGCCCGCGGGCCGCGAACGTGACGTGTCTCATACTCCGGACGGGGCGCGCAGGCCCCCGAGGTGACGTCCGCGCGGCCCACGCGCCGGGCGATTCCCCGGCTGCCGCCCACGGGGTGGCTATGCTGCCCGAGTTGTTGTGCGGATCGGACGAGTGCGCCCGAAGGGGGGCGGGCCGTTCCGGTCCGACGAGAGCGAGGAGGCGTCCGGGCACATGGAGACGACGAGTCGGGCAGTCGCGCAGACGCCGGCCGCGGAGGGCGGAGCGGAGACACCCTCCGGCCGGCGTACGGTCGACGGCTACCTGCGTGCGCCCTTCCCGTGGTACGGCCTCGACGAGGCTTTCACGGGGCGGCGCTGGCTGATGCAGGTCGGTACGGCGGCCGACGGGGCCGTGGAGCACGGTTCGATCGGGCACGGCGACGAACCGTCGGTGCGCAACGAGCACGTGGCGGGCGACGAGCAGGACGCCAAGGAGAAGTTCGCGGTCGTCGTGACCGTCGCGGCCAACCCCGACCGGCGCAGTGCCGACGGCACGGGCCTGCTGGAGGCCACCTCGGTCTCCTCGGCGGCCTGGCTGGCCGGTGTGGGGCTGCTGTCCTTCACCTGGCCCGGCCAGATGGACCACTCGCTGCGCGACGACTGGCTGGAGCAGCAGACGGAGACCGCGTGGGTCCTCGCGGACGATCTCGACGGAGCGGACTGGTCGACGCTGTCCCTCCCCGTGGACGGCGTGCCGACGCCCTTCCACTACCGGGAGTCCGAGTTCGGCTGGGTGCTCGCGGGCTCGACCGGGCAGGGCGTCCACCTCGGTGCGTACGGCCGGGGCATGAGCGCCTACGGGCTGGCCTTCGCCGTCGTCAAGGACATCGCCGCGTACGCCTGACGGGGTACGGCGAAACCGACGCGGATACGACGAAGGGGCGCCGTCCTCCCGGACAGCGCCCCCGGTCCCGTACGAGGTGTCAGGACGCGTCGGTCAGAACTTGTTCCTCGGCGTGATCCCCAGCGACAGCCCCGAAAGGCCCCGCTGCCGTCCGCCGAGCTTGCCCGCGATCGAGCGCAGGGCCGCGCCCGCCGGGGAGTCCGGGTCGGACAGGACCACGGGCTTGCCGTCGTCGCCGCCCTCGCGCAGCCGGACGTCGATCGGGATGGAGCCGAGGACCGGGACCGACGCTCCCGTGGTGCGGGTCAGACCGTCGGCGACCGACTGACCGCCGCCGGTGCCGAAGACGTCGACCATCTCGCCGCAGTGCGGGCAGGGCAGGCCGGACATGTTCTCGACCACGCCCACGATCTTCTGGTGGGTCTGCACGGCGATGGCGCCGGCCCGCTCCGCCACCTCGGCGGCGGCCTGCTGCGGGGTCGTCACGACCAGGATCTCGGCGTTCGGCACGAGCTGCGCGACGGAGATCGCGATGTCGCCGGTGCCGGGCGGCAGGTCCAGGAGCAGAACGTCCAGGTCGCCCCAGTACACGTCCGCCAGGAACTGCTGGAGCGCGCGGTGCAGCATCGGGCCGCGCCAGACGACCGGCGCGTTGCCGGGGGTGAACATGCCGATCGAGATGACCTTCACCCCGTTGGCCGAAGGCGGCATGATCATGTTCTCGACCTGGGTGGGACGTCCTTCGGCGCCCAGCATGCGCGGCACCGAGTGGCCGTAGATGTCGGCGTCGACGACACCGACCTTCAGGCCGTCCGCCGCCATCGAGGCCGCCAGGTTCACCGTCACCGACGACTTGCCGACGCCGCCCTTGCCGGACGCCACCGCGTACACCCGGGTCAGGCTGCCCGGCTTGGCGAAGGGCACCTCGCGCTCGGTCTGTCCGCCGCGCAGGGCGGTGGCCAGCTCCTTGCGCTGCTCGTCGCTCATCACGTCCAGCTCGACGTCGACGCGCGTGACACCCTCGACCCGCGCCACCGCGTCCGTCACGCGCTGCGTGATGGTGTCCCGCATGGGGCAGCCGGACACCGTCAGGTACACGGCGACCGCGACCGCTCCGTCCGCGCCGACCTTCACCGACTTGACCATCCCCAGCTCGGTGATGGGCCGGTTGATCTCGGGGTCGTTCACCGTCGCCAGTGCTTCAAGCACCGCGTCTTCCGTAGCCATGGGGTCGATGGTACGGCGCCGCCCGCCGGGCACGGAAAGCCCCGTCAACGGTCGCGTACGTCACGCCCCGGCGACCGATCCGCCGGGAATGCCCCACGGTCGGGATGGTGGCCGTTTCGCCGCTCCTCCAGGTCCCTGAGCACGTCCTGCAGCTCGGAGCGGATCCAGTCCCGCGTCGCGACCTCGCCCAGGCCGATGCGCAGGGCCGCGATCTCCCGGGTCAGGTACTCGGTGTCGGCGATCGACCGCTCGTTCTGCTTGCGGTCCTGCTCCAGGTTGACCCGGTCCCGGTCGTCCTGCCGGTTCTGCGCGAGCAGGATCAGCGGGGCGGCGTAGGAGGCCTGGAGCGACAGCATCAGCGTCAGGAAGATGAACGGGTACTCGTCGAAGCGCAGACCGCTCGGCGCCGACACGTTCCACACCACCCACAGGATGATGACGACCGTCATCCAGACGATGAACCGCCCGGTGCCCAGGAAGCGCGCGACGCGCTCCGACAGCCTGCCGAAGGACTCCGGGTCGTACTCGGGCAGCAGCCTGCGGCGCGGCGGACGGGGCTGGTCCAGGCGCGCCCGGGTGCGGGAGGCCGCGGTGGCTCCCGACGCGGCCCGCTCACGGGGCGCACTCTCGCGCTCAGGCACCATCGGCGCGCACCTCCCCCGCCGTCTCCTCCAGGTGGTACTCGGTCTCCCGCCAGTCGTCGGGCAGCATGTGGTCCAGTACGTCGTCCACGGTGACCGCGCCCAGCAGCGCGCCGGAATCGTCGACGACGGGCGCCGCGACCATGTCGTACGCGGCGAAGAACCCGGCGACCACGGGCAGCGCGGCGTCCGGATCCAGGGGTTGCAGATCATCGTCGATGATCGAGCCGACCAGCGTGTACGGGGGGTCGCGCAGCAGCCGCTGGAAGTGCACCGTGCCCAGGTACTTGCCCGTCGGTGTCTCCTCGGGCGGGCGGCAGACGTAGATCTGGGCGGCGTGCGCCGGGGACAGGTCGGGGTTGCGGATACGGGCCAGGGCGTCGGCGACGGTCGCGTCGGGCCGCAGCACGATCGGCTCGGTCGTCATCAGACCGCCGGCCGTGTGCTCCTCGTACGCCATCAGGCGCCGCATGTCGGCCGCGTCGTCGGGCTGCATCAGGCTCAGCAGCCGTTCCTTGTCCTCCTCGGGCAGCTCGCCGAGCAGGTCGGCCGCGTCGTCGGGGTCCATCGCCTCCAGCACGTCCGCGGCGCGCTCCTCCTTGAGCTTGCCGAGGATCTCGATCTGGTCGTCCTCCGGGAGCTCCTCCAGCACGTCGGCCAGGCGGTCGTCGTCGAGGGCGGCGGCGACCTCGGCCCGGCGCTTGGCGGACAGGTGGTGCAGGACGTTGGCGAGGTCGGCGGGGCGCAACTGCTCGAAGGTGGCCAGGAGGTTCTCGGCGCCCTGCCCCTGCTCCTCCACGGAGAAGCCGGTGACGCCGGACCACTCGACGGTCAGCGTCTCGCCCTTGGCCCGCCGGAAGGCGCTGCCCTTCCTGCCCTTGCGGACGAAGACCTTGTCGATCTCCCAGTCCCGGCGCGCGGGCAGCTGCTGCACCGACAGGTCCAGCACGGTCACCTCCTCACCGGTCTCGGTGAGCGTCACCCGCCGGTCGAGCAGCTCGCCGAAGACGAGGCGCTCGGTGGGCCGCTGCTCAAAACGCCGGACGTTGAGCACGCCGGTGGTGATGACCTGGCCGGACTCGATGCCGGTGACCCGGGTCATGGGCAGGAAGATGCGGCGGCGGGTGGTGAGTTCGACGACCAGCCCGAGCACGCGCGGGGGCTTGCGGCCGACGCGGAGCATGACGACCAGATCGCGTACGCGCCCCACCTGGTCACCGGCCGGGTCGAAGACGGCGATGCCGGAGAGGTGGGAGACGAAGATCCGGGGGGCGCCCGCTGCCATGGCCGCGGCTCCTTTTCTCGAACGTCGTGGGCGTGCCTCAGATCGCGCGAGAGACGCGTGAGAGCTGATTCGTACGGTGTCTCTTTTCCGAATTGCCCGCTCGGACGGGCTTCAGGCTAGCCCGTCCCGATCGGCCTCGCCCTGGTGGCCGGTCCGGACGGACTGGCTCCGTTCGCCGTCCACCGCCCCGGTACGCTGCGGTACGCCCGCTCGGACCCGGGGGCCGGTCCCCGCCGGCGCCGGTCGGTCCTGCCAGCATGGTCAGAAAGGTAGTCCCACCTGTGTCTGTGACTCCCCGGCGCCGAATCCGCAGGGCCGCATGGCTGGGCGCGGTGTGCGCCCTGGCGGTGACGGGGGCCGGGCTTACGGGATGCAGCAGCGAGGACCCCGACGCGGGCACCAACGGCCTCGGGAGACTTCCGGCCGACGAGATCCACGCGAAGGCCGGTACGGCCGCCGAGGCCGCCGACACGGTCCGCCTGCACGGCACGGTGGACGCCGGCGGGAACACGTACACCCTCGACATGCGGCTCAAGGACGACGGAGGGACCGGGTCGGTCGCCGCCGAGGGGACGACGTTCGGACTGCTGCGCGTCGGCGACCAGCTCTTCCTCAAGGCCGATGCCGCGTTCTGGAGCCACGACGACGGCGACGCCAAGGCGGCCGACAAGCTGGCCGGCAAGTACGTGAAGGTGCCGGAGAGCGACCCCGTGTACAAGAAGTTCAGCGGGTTCACGGACAAGGACGTCCTCCTCGGCGGTCTGCTGACCCTGCAGGGCCCGGTGAAGACGGACGGCCGGCACGAGCAGGCGGGCGTGCGCACCATCCGGATCACCGGCGACGACGGCGCGGGCGGCTCGCTCGACGTCTCGCTGGAGGGCAGGCCGTACCCGCTGCGGCTGGTGCGGGCCGGCAGCGCGGGCACGCTCAGCTTCTCGGACTGGAACAAGGACTTCGCCCTGGAGCAGCCGGCCACGGACGACACCCTGGACTACGGCAAGCAGCTGCCGACGTCCTGAGGCGTACCGAGCGCCCGCTAGCGGCGTCCGCGGCGCTTCAGCAGCAGGCGCGGCAGGCCCTCCGGGGCCGGCTTGCGGGTCGTCGCCGGACTCGGCAGCGGTGGCTCGGCCAGGGAGCCGTCGGGCAGCGGCGCCGTGCTCCCGGTCGGCTCCAGGCGCAGTACCCGGCATTCGCGGGCCCAGCGGCCGGTCATGGCCTCGCCGTCCGGAGCGTTCAGGCGCTTGCCCTTGAGGCCGCCGACCGCGGCCCGCCACGCCTCGGAGTCGGGCGGCAGTTCGAGGACGCGGGCCGCCCAGGAGACCAGCCGGCCGCCCTTGTCCTTGCTGCGCACCGTCACCTCGGCCACCGCACCGTCGGCCAGCCCCGGCAGCGGCTGCTCGCCGGGCCCGTCGCCGACGACGCAGGCCGCGCCCTCGTGCCAGACGTGCCACAGCGCCCGGGCGGGCACCCCGGCGCCCCTGACCCAGATGAGGCCGGACTTCTTCGTGGCCTCCTCGACGAGGGCCTGGTCGAGCAGCTCACTTGTCATGCGGTCAGCCTATCCAGGAGCCCGTGGGCGGCCTCAGAGCCAGCCGTTGCGCTTGAGCGTGCGGTGGATGCCCAGACAGATCACGACCGTCACCGACAGGACCAGCGGGTAGCCGAACCTCCAGTGCGTCTCCGGCATGTAGTCGAAGTTCATGCCGTACACGCCGCACATCATCGTCGGCACGGCGATGATCGCCGCCCATGAGGTGATCTTGCGCATGTCCTCGTTCTGGGCGACCGACGCCTGGGCGAGGTTGGCCTGGAGGATGGAGTTCAGCAGTTCGTCGAAGCCGATGACCTGCTCCTGCACCCGCGCCACGTGGTCGGCGACGTCCCGGAAGTACTTCTGGATCTCCGGGTCGATCAGCCGCATCGGCCGCTCGCTGAGCAGCTGCATGGGGCGCAGCAGCGGCGCCACCGCCCGCTTGAACTCCAGCACCTCGCGCTTGAGTTGGTAGATCCGGCCGGCGTCCGTGCCGCGCGGGGTGCCCTTGCGGCCCGGCGAGAACACCTCCGTCTCGACCTCGTCGATGTCGTCCTGCACCGCGTCGGCGACCGCGATGTAGCCGTCGACGACGTGGTCGGCGATGGTGTGCAGCACCGCCGAGGGGCCCTTGAGGAGCAGCTCGGGGTCCTCCTGGAGCCGGTGCCGCAACGCGCGCAGGGAGCCCTGCCCGCCGTGCCGGACGGTGATGAAGAAGTCCCGCCCGGTGAAGCACATGACCTCGCCGGTCTCGACGACCTCGCTGTTGGCGGTGAGCTGGTCGTGGTCGACGTAGTGGACGGTCTTGAAGACCGTGAACAGCGAGTCGTCGTAGCGCTCCAGCTTGGGCCGCTGGTGGGCCTGGACCGCGTCCTCCACGGCCAGCGGGTGCAGCCCGAACTCCCGGGCGATGCCGGCGAATTCGTCCTCGGTGGGCTCGTGCAGACCGATCCACACGAAGCCGCCGTCGCGGCGCACCTGGCGCATCGCCGTGTGCGGGGTCAGCGGTGTCCCGGTCTCGACGCGGGTGCCGTCGCGGTAGACGGCGCAGTCGACGACGGCGGAGGCCGTCGCCGGGTCGCGGGTGGTGTCGTAGGCGCCGCTGTCCTTGCGCAGAGAGACGCGGGACGGGCGGACCGCGGCGCGCAGGTCACGGATCATCGACATGGCAGGCTCCTTCGCGACGGGCAGCGAACGAGGCCGGTGACGGGTGGAACCGCCCGGAATGAGGACGTCCTGACCACACGTGCTCGGCGCGTCCACAAAGCGGGGGGCACCGCACCGTCGCGGTGGCCGACTTCGCTGCTGATTCAGCTGCTGATACGGATCGACGCAGGCCGCGTCGATGGATCGGATCAGGCAAAAGATCAGGCAGTACGAGACGAAGTGCTCTTCCGTGTAAAGCGCGCGGACGAAAAGCGGCAGCGGGAAGACCCGGGAACCGCTGCGTCAGCGGCCGGAAGAGCGGGTGGTACTGCACGGTCGACTTCGGTCCATGCCGCCCACCTCCTCCGGCCGGTCCCTCGTGAGGGACGATCCATTCCCCTTGTTTGGAGGGGTTCCCCGTAGGGGAGTGTTCACAGCGTCGGGGGCTTGATCGCGACGCGCTGCGTGCTGCCCCGAACCGCTGGGTCAGAGTACCAGTCGCCCGACGTGTCAAGGCGCCGCTTTGCCGCGTACTGGCGAGTTCTATGCTCGCCGCATGGCTGATGTTCTTCCTCTGGTCGAGGCCCGGTTGCGCAGCGCGCTGGGCGAGCCGGACGCCCGCGCGGCGGTCACCTTCCTCGGCACCGACCGCATCGAGGTGCTGCGTTTCCCCGCCGGCGGTCAGGAGGGCGACGTCGTCCGCTACGCCACCCTCGGCATGTCGGCGCAGCCCATGGCGGACCCCACGGCCGCGCTCGCCGACCCGGTCAAGGGCCCTCGTGCCGAGCTGGTGCTCTCCGTGCGGGCCGGGGTGGCCGACACCGGCAGGGTGCTGCGTCCCCTCGCCGTACTGGCCGCTTCCCCGCAGGTCGAGGGCGTGATCGTGGCGCCGGGCGCCTCTCTCGACGTGGGCGAGGCGCTGTGGCCCGGGGCCCCGTTCACCTCGGTGCTGGTGGCCGAGCCGGGCGGCCTGGTCGAGGACCTGGAGCTGGACGCCCCGCTGGAGGCCGTGCGGTTCCTGCCGCTGCTGCCGATGACACCGAACGAGGCCGCCTGGAAGCGCGTGCACGGTGCGCCGGCGCTCCAGGAGCGCTGGCTGACCCACGGGACGGACCTGCGCGATCCGTCCCGCAGGTCCGTCCCGCTGGAGTGACGCAACGCACCCGTCCTGTCTCGTCAGTCGGCGAAACACGCGCCCTGTCTCGTCAGTCGTCGAAACACGCTAGTCCCGTCCCGTTCAGCCGGAGAAAAACGCCCGTCCCGCCCCGTCAGTCGGCGAAGACCGTGACCGAGTCCTCGGCCGCGTGCCGCGGCTCCAGTTCCTCGGCTTCGTGGGTGAGCGCGCGGCGCCGCACGACGACCACGACCGCGCCGAGCACGGCGCTCACCGCGGCCACCACGAACGGGACGTGGACGTCGGTCCACTCCTCGATCCTCGGCGCGAAGTAGGGAGCGGCCGCCGCGGCGAACCAGCGCACGAAGTTGTAGCCCGCGCTCGCCACCGGACGCGGCGCGTCCGAGACCCCGAGGGCCAGCTCGGTGTAGACGGTGTTGTTCACGCCGATGAAGGCGCCGGACAGGACCGTGCAGACGATCGCCGCGGAGTGGTTGCCGTAGCCGAGGACCAGGACGTCGGCCGCGAGCAGCACCAGCGAGCCGCCGAGCACCTTCAGCGAGCCGAAGCGCTTCTGCATGCGTGGCGCGACCAGGACCGAGAAGACGGCGAGCAGCACGCCCCAGGCGAAGAACACGGCGCCGGACCAGTACGGGCTCATGTTCAGCACGAACGGCGTGAAGGCCAGCACCGTGAAGAACGTGTAGTTGTAGAAGAACGCCGAGACCGCGGCGGAGGCGAGGCCACCGTGGCCCAGTGCCCTGACCGGGTCGAGCAGCGATGTCTTGCGGGCCGGTGTCGGCTGCTCCCTCAGGAACGCCGTGATGCACAGGAAGCCGATCGCCATCAGGAAGGCCGTGCCGAAGAACGGGTAGCGCCAGCTGGCGTCGCCGAGCAGCGCGCCCAGTAGCGGGCCGCAGGCCATGCCGAGGCCGAGGGCGGACTCGTAGAGCAGGATCGCGGCGGAGCTGCCACCGGCGGCCGCGCCGACGATGACCGCGAGGGCCGTCGAGACGAACAGAGCGTTGCCCAGGCCCCAGCCGGCCCGGTAGCCGACGAGCTGGCCGACGGTGTCGGAGGTGCCGGCGAGGCCCGCGAAGACCACGACGAAGGCCAGGCCGAGGAGCAGGGTCCTGCGGCCGCCGATGCGGCTGGAGACGAAGCCGGTGATCAGCATCGCCAGGGCGGTGATGAGGAAGTACGAGGTGAACAGGAGGGAGACCTGGCCGGCGTCGGCGTCCAGGCCCTTGGCGATGGACGGAAGGATCGGGTCGACGAGCCCGATGCCCATGAAGGCCACGACGGACGCGCCCGCGGTCGCCCACACGGCCTTGGGCTGCCGCAGGATACCGCCCGCACCCGCGTCGAAGGGGTCCATGCCTGCTCTCCAATGCCGACGAGATGGTCCACGAATGGTTGGTGTATGCACATAGTAAGTTAGCTTCGCTAATTAATGCAACATGCACCGGATTCGCCGGTCATCGTCCGGTCATCGTCCGGTCGGCGCCCTTCCGCCCGGATGGGTGATCGTCCTTGACGTGGGGGAGCGAGGGTAGGACCGTGGGGCTCTATGAGGGGCGAACCCAGTTGCCCGAAGTGTGGTGGCCGGGTCAGGGCTCCCGGCCTCTTCGCCGATTCCTGGCAGTGCGACCTGCACGGCACCGTGCACCCGCTGCAGCCCGTACTCCCGCCCAGCGTGGAGGCGCTCGGCGTGGTGGTGCACCGCACCCAGGTGCCGGTGTGGATGCCCTGGCCGCTGCCGGTCGGCTGGCTGTTCACCGGCGTGGCCTGCGCGGGCGACGACCGCAGCGGCGGCAGGGCCACCGCCGTCGCCTGTTCCGGACCCGGCCCGCTCGGCGGCATCGGTGAGCTGATCCTGGTGGCCGAGGAGCTCGGTGTCGGCCTCGGCGCGCGGTACGCGGGCCTCGACGGCCCGGACCCCGGGCCGTACCTGGACGTCGAGAAGCCGCCCCAGGCCAAGGTCCTGGCCGCGGGCCGTCCGACCCCTCTCTGGCACGTCTCCGGCGGCCCGGTCGACCGCGCAGTCTTCGCCGGGGAGGCCCTCGGGATGTGGCTGTGGGCCGTGGTGTGGCCGGAGCGGTCGGGGCTGCTGATGTACGAGGAACTGGTGCTGACCGACCTGCGGGACGCGGGGGCCGAGGTGGACCTGGTGCCGTGCGGGGCGCTGTCGCCTCGGCTGATCGATCCGTCGGCGCCGTAGTCGGCGGGACGCGTAGGGGGCGCAGGGTCGCTGCGGGTGTGACGGCGGGGGTCGGGTTCCGGTTACCCTTGAGCGTCCCCTTCCGTCCCGTCACCGCTTGGAGTCAGCGTCGTGCGCATCGATCTGCACACCCACTCCACCGCGTCCGACGGCACGGACACCCCGGCCCAGCTGGTGCGCAAGGCGGCCGCGGCCGGTCTTGACGTCGTCGCGCTGACCGACCACGACACCACCCGCGGGCACGCCGAGGCCGTCGCCGCACTGCCCGAGGGGCTGACCCTCGTCACCGGCGCCGAACTCTCCTGCCGTCTCGACGGCGTCAGCATGCACATGCTGGCCTATCTCTTCGACCCCGAGGAGCCCGCCCTGCTCGCCGAGCGCGAACTGGTCCGGGACGACCGCGTGCCGCGGGCCCGGGGCATGGTCGCCCGGCTCAACGAGCTGGGCGTGCCCGTCACCTGGGAGCAGGTCGCCGGGATCGCGGGGGACGGATCGGTCGGCCGGCCGCACGTGGCCTCCGCACTCGTGGAACTCGGTGTCGTGCCGACCGTGAGCGACGCCTTCACACAGGACTGGCTGGCCGACGGCGGCCGGGCCTTCGTGGCGAAGCACGAGACCGACCCCTTCGAGGCGGTCCGGCTGATCAAGGGCGCGGGCGGGGTCGCCGTGTTCGCGCACCCGGCCGCCGCCAAGCGGGGCCGTACGGTGCCCGATGCCGCGATCGCGGACCTGGCCGCCGCCGGGCTCGACGGCATCGAGGTCGACCACATGGACCACGACGCGGACACCCGGGTGCGGCTGCGCGGGACGGCGAAGGAGCTGGGGCTCCTGGTGACCGGCTCCAGCGACTACCACGGCAGCCGCAAGACCTGCGTGCTCGGCGAGTACACGACGGACCCCGAGGTGTACGGGGAAATCACGCGACGGGCGTTCGGGGCGTTCCCCGTGCCGGGGGCCGGCGGGGCCTGAACCTCACCTCCCGCGCGTCCACCTTCCACTCTCCCGCAAGGCCAGTAGCTCACCCATGTTCGACGTCGCCGTCTTCGGCTCCCTGTTCCTGACCCTTTTCGTCATCATGGATCCCCCCGGGATCACTCCGATCTTCCTCGCGCTGACCTCGGGCCGCCCCGCCAAGGTGCAGAAGCGGATGGCCCTCCAGGCCGTCTGCGTCGCCGGTGGCGTGATCACGGTGTTCGGTCTGCTCGGGCACCAGATCCTGGACTACCTGCACGTGTCCGTGCCCGCCCTGATGATCGCGGGTGGGCTGCTGCTCCTGCTGATCGCGCTCGACCTGCTCACCGGCAAGACCGACGAGCCGCAACAGACCAAGGACGTCAACGTCGCACTCGTACCGCTGGGCATGCCGCTGCTCGCCGGGCCCGGGGCGATCGTGTCGGTCATCCTTGCCGTGCAGAAGGCGGGCAGCGTGACCACGCAGATCTCGGTGTGGGCGGCGATCCTCGCCATCCACGTGGTGCTCTGGCTGGTGATGCGGTACTCGCTGCTGATCATCCGGATCATCAAGGACGGAGGTGTGGTCCTGGTGACCCGCCTCGCCGGCATGATGCTCTCCGCGATCGCCGTGCAGCAGATCATCAACGGCGTCACGCAGGTGATCCAGGGCGCGTGAGCACGAGAACAGGGCCCCCGCACGGTAGTCCGTGCGGGGGCCCTGAGCGTGTGTGAAGAGTCCGCCCTACAAGGCCGAGGTGTCGGCGGGGCGGATCCACAGGCGCTGCCCGATGGCGGCGGCCTGCTGAACGATGCCGTTCACGGAGGCTGCGTCCACGACAGTCGTGTCCACGGGGGTCCCGTCGACATCGTCGAGTCGCATGACTTCGAAGCGCATGGCCTCTCCCTTGATCTGGTCATCCTCCTGCGGAGAACTACTGGTGTGGCTCCTGGGTCGTCGGTGCCCGGGCTTCCGTCATGGTCAACGGGGTGCCCTCTGCAAACATTCCCTACGCTAAGGAAATTTTTCGCTCGACTAATTACTGACAGGTAAGTCGCTTGTTACGAGTGGATAGGTGTCTGTTACAAGACTGACCGGGACCGGTTGTGTTCGCAGCGTGACCGCCGGAAGAATGGAGGTGATGAACGACGACCTCGCCTCCCTGAACGCTCGCATCGATCGCACGAACGAGCTGCTCCAGCGCATGCTCGCCGAGGTGGCGAAGACACCCTCGACCCACGCGATCTTCGTCGACGCCGGTTACCTGTACGCGGCGGCGGGGCGGCTGGTGGCCGGGACCGAGGACCGCCGGGCCTTCGACCTGGACGCCGGGGGACTCATCGAGGCGCTCATCGACAAGGCGCGCACCATCTTCGCGGACAGCCGTCTGCTGCGCGTGTACTGGTACGACGGCGCCCGCCGCCGCATCCACACCGCCGAGCAGCAGTCCATCGCCGAGCTGCCGGACGTCAAGGTGCGGCTGGGCAATCTCAACGCCAACAACCAGCAGAAGGGCGTCGACTCCCTCATCCGCTCCGACCTGGAGTCCCTCGCCCGGCACCGCGCCATCAGCGACGCGGCCCTGCTCGGCGGGGACGAGGACCTGGTCTCCGCGGTCGAGGCCGCCCAGGGGTACGGCGCCCGCGTCCACCTGTGGGGCATCGAGGCCCCCGAAGGCCGCAACCAGGCCGAGCCGCTGCTCTGGGAGGTCGACAGCCAGCGCACCTTCGACCTCGACTTCTTCAAGCCGTACGTCTCCCGGCGCACGGCCCATGCCTTCGAGGCGACGGGTGTCACCCGTCCGGCCCGTGAGGACGTCCGCTTCGTGGGCGCGCAGATCGCGGCGAAGTGGCTGGCGGCGCGGGGGCGCGCGGCACTGGTGGAACTGCTCCCCGGCCACCCCTACCTCCCCGGCTCGGTCGACCAGGATCTGCTGGTGGAGGCGGAGGGGCTGCTCCAGTACTCGCTGCGCGGCCAGGCCGATCTGCGGCGGGCGCTGCGGGACGGCTTCTGGGAGCACTTGCGGGCCCAGTACTAGGTGTTCTGTCCGGGGAGGTCGTCCCAGAAGTCGGCGAGGGCGCGGGCGGTCGGCAGAGGCTGGTCGGTGTTGGGGGAGTGCTCGGCGCCGGAGACGACCGTCCGGCGCGCTTCCAGCCGTACGGCCATCTCGTCCAGGAGGGGTACGGGCCAGGTGTCGTCGTAGGCGCCCGACAGCACGTGGTACGGCAGCCGTACGGCGGCGAGCTCGGCGACGCGGTCCGGCTCCGTGCACAACTGCCGTCCGGTGGCGAGCAGTTGAGCGGGCCTGGTGCCCAGCCAGCGGTCGCGCAGCCGTTCCGGGTCCTCCGGGCCGTGGGCGGGAGCCGGGGCGCCGGCCTCCTCGGGCGGTCCCATGGCCTGCATCACCTTCCAGACCTCCGCCATCGTCATCGTGCCGAGCGCGTCCCGCAGGAGCTTCACGCGCTGCCGCTGCGACTCCGAGATGCGCGCCGGACCCGAGGAGATCAGCGTGAGGGACAGGAACGGCGCGTGGTCGAGCAGGACGGCGGCCCGCGCGATCTGGCCGCCCAGGGAGTGCCCGACGAGATGCACACGCGTCCCGAGGGCCGCGACCTGCGCGAGCACGTCCCGGGCCAGCTCGGTCCGGGCGTACCCGGCTTCGTCGTGCTCGGGCCCGTCCGACTCGTACTGCCCCCGTCCGTCCACCGCGACCGTGCGGTACCCGCGCGCCGCGAGGGGCTGGTGCAGCAGCGTGAAGTCCTCCTTGCTCCCCGTGAACCCGGGCAGCATCATCACCACGCCCTTCGGCTCCGCCCCGCCGGCCACGGGTGAGTCGACGACGGCGAACTCACCACGCGCGGTACGCAGCCGATACGCACGTGCGTCCGGGGGTGGGCCGAAGGCGGCGTTCCTGCTCACGGGCAGAGGCTATCGGGAGGGACGGGACGAGGCTGGGGCGGCTGGGCTGTGCGGGGTGGGCCGGGGAGGGCGGGACGGCCGGTCGGCTCGCCGGTGTACGGCCGCTGTCGCCGTACTCCGGGTGTCACGACGCCGTCGGCCCGGCCCCGCGTGGGTCGGGGGGCCGGGCCGGCGGTCGTTGGCTGAGCGGCGCGGGTCAGCTTTCGCCGGACTCCGCGGGCTGCGCGGCCACGGCCGTCTTGCGGGCGCGACGCGCCTTCGGCTTCGCCTCCGCCGTGTCGGCGGCCTCGGCGGGCGCCTCGACGGCGGCCGCGGCCTTACGCGCCCGACGCCGCGGTGCGGCCGCTTCCGGCTCCTGCGAGGCCTGAGCCGGAATCTCGGCGGTCGCCTCGGCGGCCTTCCTGGTGCGGCGTGCCTTCGGCTTCGCCTCCGCCTCCACCGCGTCCGGTACGGCTTCCGCCTTCGCGGTGGCCGTCCTCCGGGTGCGGCGGGGCTTGGACTCGGTTTCCGGAGCCTGCACGGCCGTCTCGGTGGCCTTGCGGGTGCGGCGGCGGGGTTTGGCTTCGGCCTCAGCCTCCGTGCCCTCGGCGGTGTCGGCGGCGGCCTCTGCCTTGGCGGTGGCCGTCTTGCGGGTACGGCGGGGCTTGGCCTCGGCCGCTTCCGGCACCTGCGCCGTCTGCGCCGGGACGTCGGCCGCGGTCTCGGTGACCTCGGCGGTCTCGGCGGTCTTGCGGGTGCGGCGGCGGGGTTTGGCCTCCGCGGCCTCGGCGGTGCCGGCGGCGGCCTCTGCCCTGGCGGTGGCCGCCTTGCGCGTACGGCGCTTCGGTTCCGTCTCCATCGGCTCGGACGCGGGCTCGGGCGCCCCCTCCGCCGTGTCGACCGTCACCTCGGCGGCCGTGGTCCTGCGAGTGCGGCGACGCGGCTTCTCGGCGGGCGCCTCGGCCGCCGCGGCCTCCACGACCGCCGGGGCCTCCACGACCGCCGCTGTGGCGGTGGCCGCCGGTGTCGCGGCAGGAGCGGCCTCCAGCGGGGCGGCCGGGGCCTCCTCCGCCGGCTTGCGGGTGCGTCGGCGACGCGACTTCGCCGGGGCCTCCACGACCTCCGTGGCCTCCGCGGGACCGGTGACCGGGGCCTCGGAAGCAGCGAGCGCGGTGTCCTCGGCGGCCTGCGCCGCGGGGGCGCCGGCCGTCGTGGCCGTCTCCGGACGGCGCGACGCCTCACCGTTGCGCGTACGGCGTCGACGGCGCAGCGTGCGGGAGCCCTGGGCCGCGTCGGTGCTCGCGTCGGCGGCGCCGTCCGCGCCGCCGGTCACGGCCTCGGCCGCGGTGGTGGAGGTGGAGGTCTCCGCGTCCACCGGCGCACCGCCGCGCAACCGACGGCGGCGACGCGGCTCCGTACGGGACGAACGGTCGTGGTCGCGCTCGCCGGAACGCGAGTCGTCGCGGCCACCCCGACCACCCCGGTCGCCGCGCGCGCGGCCACCGCGGCCGCCCGGCTCGCCCAGGTCCTCGAGCACCTCCGCGTCGAGCCCGGCGCGGGTGCGCTCCGCACGCGGCAGCACGCCCTTGGTGCCCCCGGGGATGCCGAGGTCGCTGTACAGGTGCGGGGAGGTGGAGTACGTCTCCGGCGGGTCGCTGAAGCCCAGGTCCAGCGCCTTGTTGATCAGGTTCCAGCGGGGGATGTCGTCCCAGTCGACCAGTGTGATCGCCGTACCCTTGGCGCCCGCGCGGCCGGTACGGCCGATGCGGTGCAGGTACGTCTTCTCCTCTTCGGGCGACTGGTAGTTGATGACGTGCGTCACGCCTTCGACGTCGATGCCGCGGGCCGCGACGTCGGTGCAGACGAGCACGTCCACCTTGCCGTTGCGGAAGGCGCGCAGGGCCTGCTCGCGGGCGCCCTGGCCGAGGTCGCCGTGAACCGCGCCGGAGGCGAAGCCGCGCTGCTTGAGCTGGTCGGCCAGGTCGGCCGCCGTGCGCTTGGTGCGGCAGAAGACCATGACCAGTCCCCGGCCGTCGGCCTGCAGTATGCGCGCCACCATCTCGGGCTTGTCCATGTTGTGCGCGCGGTAGATGAACTGCTTCGTGTTCGCGACCGTCGCGCCCGCGTCGTCCGGCGACGTGGCGGAGATGTGCGTGGGCTGCGACATGTAACGGCGGGCCAGTCCGATGACCGCGCCCGGCATGGTGGCCGAGAACAGCATGGTCTGGCGCTTGACCGGAAGCATGTTGATGATCTTCTCGACGTCGGGCAGAAAGCCCAGGTCGAGCATCTCGTCGGCCTCGTCGAGGACCAGGCACTTGACGTGCTTGAGGCTCAGCTTCTTCTGGCCCGCCAGGTCCAGCAGACGGCCCGGGGTGCCCACGATCACGTCGACGCCCTTTTTCAGGGCCTCCACCTGCGGCTCGTAGGCACGGCCGCCGTAGATCGCCGTGACGCGCACGTTGCGGACCTTGCCGGCCGTCAGGAGGTCGTTGGTGACCTGCTGGCAAAGCTCGCGCGTCGGGACGACGACGAGGGCCTGCGGGGCGTCGGTCAGGGCCTCGGGCGCTGCGCGGCCCGCCTCGACGTCGGCGGGCACGGTCACGCGCTCGAGGAGCGGTAGACCGAAGCCCAGCGTCTTGCCGGTGCCGGTCTTGGCCTGGCCGATGACGTCCGTGCCCGACAGGGCCACGGGGAGCGTCATCTCCTGGATGGGGAAGGGAGCGATGATGCCGACGGCTTCGAGGGCTTCGGCGGTCTCGGGGAGGATCCCGAGGGATCGGAACGTCGTAGTCAGGGTGCTGCCTCTTCTGTGTACGTGGTGCGAGGCGAGCGCGCGGGTCGTGCCGGACCGTGTCGGGGACGTCGGCTGCCTTACGGGTGAGCCGTAGGACACGGGACCTCTGTCGACGCTCCAGCGCTCGTACCACTGAGGGTCCCCCTCCGGATGCGTACGCGGCGTGGCGTACGGCAGGGAGGGCTGTCGGGTCGGAGCCGATCGGGCCACCGACCGGGCATCCTCATGCGTGCGGCCCGACGACGATGTGACGTACCCGTACGTCACATACTCCGCAGGCGCCTTACCACCATACCCCGGATTCGCGCACACGCGATGGCCGATTTGCTCACGTAGCCGTCGTCACACTGACTGACCAGGGCCTTACCGCCGCCGAATAGCGGGCTATTGTGCGCTGCATGACGAGCTCTGACAAGCCTGGCACCGCCGCAGCCGCCCCCTCCGGAACCACCGAGACCGCCGGAACCGATGGCGCCACCACGGTCGCCGCCCGGGACTGGGCGACGGCCGCGGCCGACCCGCAGTACCGCGCCGCGGTCGTGGACCTGCTCGGCGCGCTCGCGTACGGCGAGCTGGCGGCGTTCGAGCGGCTCGCGGAGGACGCCAAGCTGGCGCCCACGCTGGCGGACAAGGCGGAGCTGGCGAAGATGGCGTCCGCGGAGTTCCACCACTTCGAGCGGCTGCGCGACCGGCTGGCCGAGATCGGCGAGGAGCCGACGGGGGCCATGGAGCCGTTCGTCGCCGCCTACGACGCCTTCCACAAGCAGACCGACCCCTCCGACTGGCTGGAGGGGCTCGTCAAGGCCTACGTCGGCGACTCCATCGCCAGCGACTTCTACCGCGAGGTCGCCGCCCGCCTCGACACGGACACCCGCGAGCTGGTCCTCGCCGTGCTCGACGACACCGGGCACGCCGGTTTCGCCGTGGAGAAGGTGCGTGCGGCGATCGACGCCGATCCCCGCGTGGGCGGGCGGCTCGCGCTGTGGGCGCGGCGGCTGATGGGGGAGGCGCTCTCGCAGTCCCAGCGGGTGGTTGCCGACCGGGACGCGCTGTCGACGATGCTCGTGGGCGGGGTCGCGGACGGATTCGACCTGGCCGAGGTCGGCAGGATGTTCTCCCGGATCACCGAAGCGCACACCAAGCGGATGGCGGCACTGGGGCTGGCCGCCTGATCTCCGTCGGTGCCGGTCTTCGCCGACGCGGTCTCCATTGGCGGGAACTCAGTCGACGCGATCCGCGTCCGTACGGTCGCCGGCGGTGCGACCTGCGGGTGTGTGGCCGCGGTCGGTACCGTGGCTGCCGGTCAGGCGGTCGCCGAGCTGCGACGGAGTCTTCCCGCGGGGCGCAGCAGCAGCGACAGCGAGGCCGCGGAGAACGTCACCGAGCCCAGGAGCACCAGTACGAGCCCTCCGGCGTCCAGCGCGGTGTGCGTGACGAACGCCCCGAAGAGGGCTCCGGCCGCCCCGGTCGGCAGGACCAGGAGGGGAGCGGGCAGGCGGTGGGGCAGACGACGAGCGGCGGCCCATGCCAGGGTGAGGCCGAGGATTGCGGCGCTGAGCGCTTCCAAGAGCATGTCGAGGTCCCTCCCACATGGCCGGCCTGCCCCAAACGGTCACAGCCGACTTACCCCTGACCTGCGGAATGCAATCCTCCCTCTGTGGGTGAACTGTGCTCCGCCCGTGAACGGGAAGACGGCGGGCGGGGAAGACGGCTGCGGCCCGGCGCGGTGGGGAGACGGCAGGCGGGGAAGACGGGTGCGGCCCGGCGCGGTGGGAAGACGGGTGGGGCCCGGCGGTGCATCACCGCCGGGCCCCACCCGTTCTTCGTCCGTCGTCCCGCGTCCGCCGGCTACAGCGCGCCGAAGCCCACCTTCCGCGGGGCCGGCTCACCGATCTCGACGTAGGCGAGACGGTCGGCCGGCACCAGGACCTTGCGGCCGTGTTCGTCCACGAGGCTCAGCAGCTGCGACTTGCCGGCCAGTGCCTCACCCACCACGCGCTCGACCTCTTCGGCGCTCTGACCGCTCTCCAGAACGATCTCGCGGGGCGCGTGCTGCACGCCGATCTTGACCTCCACGGCTATGTCCCTCCGACGGTCAGTGAAGTGCGCGATCTTCCGCGCCGTACCCAGCACACATTAGCCCGGTGAGGGGACGTACACGCTGCGTCGGAGAACGCCAGGAGCGAACAGCCGACGGGAGCGCATTCTCGCCGTGCGCCCCCGCCGCCCGTCGCGCCGTGTCGGTCAGTGCTGCTCGGTGCCGTGCAGCGGGAAGCCGGCGATGCCCCGCCAGGCCAGCGAGGTGAGCAGCTGGACCGCCTGGTCGCGGGGCACGCTGCGGTCGCTGTGCAGCCAGGAACGCGCCACCACCTGGGCGAGGCCGCCCAGGCCGGAGGCCAGCAGCATCGACTCGGCGCGCGAGAGACCCGTGTCCTCGGCGATGACTTCGCAGATCGCCTCGGCGCACTCGTTCGTGACCTTGTCCACGCGCTCGCGCACGGCGGGCTCGTTGGTCAGGTCCGACTCGAAGACCAGGCGGAAGGCGCCGCCGTCGTCCTCGACGTAGGCGAAGTACGCGTCCATCGTCGCCCGGACGCGCTGCTTGTTGTCGGTGGTCGACGCGAGCGCGCTCCGCACGGACTGGATCAGCGCCTCGCAGTGCTGGTCCAGCAGGGCGAGGTAGAGGTCGAGCTTGCCCGGGAAGTGCTGGTAGAGCACCGGCTTGCTGACACCGGCGCGCTCGGCGATGTCGTCCATCGCGGCCGCGTGGTAGCCCTGGGCCACGAACACTTCCTGTGCGGCGCCCAGCAGCTGGTTGCGTCGGGCTCGGCGGGGAAGGCGTGTGCCCCGCGGGCGTACCGCCTCTGTCTGCTCGATGGCTGTCACGCCGCCTCCCATAGTCGTCCTCGTGCGGTGTGCGCCGCGTCGTCATCGTACTTTTCGGTAACCGTGGTGTGTGTGCTGCGAGCGCAGAATTTCACGGACCGGACGGTGGCGATAGCCGCCCAACAGGTTTCAAAAGGGTCCAGGCCGGGCAGAGGCTGACCTTCCTTCTGCTCGGCAGAGCCTCTCCGCCGCCTCGTGGCGCCGTGACTCGGACTTCGTCTCAGCGGTTCCGCGTCAGCCGCTCCGTGTCGGAGATTCTGGTCTCAACGGTGGTGGTCTCATCTGTGGTCGTCTCTCCCGGTGATGCCTCTCCCGGTGGTTGCCTGGGTGGTGGTCGTGGTGGTCGCCTCAGCGGTAGTCGTCCTCGTCGTGCGAGACCACCCGGGCCTGTTCGGCGAGGTCCGCCTCGTTGGCGCGGTCCGCTTCGACGCCGGTCAGCGGCTCGTCGCGAGCCTGCCCGATCTCCGCCCGCTGCTCGGCCGTGTCGGCGTCGGGCGCCTCGACGTCGCGCTCCTCCGGGTCCGGTGCCTCGTCGTCGAAGGTCTCGGGGTCGGTCGGGTCGACGGTCATGCTGGGCTCCCTTCCTATGAACGTCCCTGGGATGCAGGGGCCACACGGGTGCCCACTTCACGAGCGTAGGAGACACCCGATCCGGACGCCACGCGTCGCCGACGCCCGGCCCCGCGCTGTCGGCATGCGTACCCAGTCGTGGCGCCGCCGCAGCCCAGCCTGTGACGGCGAACACATGAACCACTGCGTGATCGTCTCGTAACATTGCCGCATGCCTTCGACCGAGCCGCCGTCCGTGCCGCCCGCCAACGTGCTGCCGAAGGTCGCGGCCGTCAAGGTCGCGGGCGGGGAGCGGCTCAGGCCGGTCCACCTTCCCGGCGTCACCCTGTCGGTGCGGTCGAGACCGCCCGCCCGCGAAGGACTGCCGCCTGCGCTCTACGTCCACGGCCTCGGCGGCTCCTCGCAGAACTGGTCCGCGCTCATGCCGCTGCTGGACGGCGTCGTCCACAGCGAGGCGCTCGACCTGCCGGGCTTCGGCGACTCCCCGCCACCGGACGACGGCGACTACTCGATCACGGGCCACGCGCGCGCGGTCATCCGTTACCTCGACGCCTCCGGGCGCGGCCCCGTGCACCTCTTCGGCAACTCGCTCGGCGGTGCCGTCGTCACCCGCGCCGCCGCTGTGCGGCCCGACCTGGTGCGGACGCTGACCCTCGTATCGCCCGCGCTGCCGGAGATCCGCGTGCAGCGCAGCGCCGTGCCGACGGGGCTGCTGGCGGTGCCGGGGGTGGCGGCGCTCTTCACGCGGCTCACCCGGGAGTGGACCGCGGAGCAGCGGGTGCGCGGCGTGACGGCGCTCTGCTACGGCGACCCCGGGAGCGTGAGCGAGGAGGGCTTCCGCAACGCCGTCGAGGAGATGGAACGGCGCCTGCGGCTGCCGTACTTCTGGGACGCGATGGCGCGTTCCGCGCGCGGAATCGTCAACGCGTACACGCTGGGCGGCCAGCACGCGCTGTGGCGTCAGGCCGAACGGGTTCTCGCACCCACGCTCCTGGTCTACGGTGGACGGGACCAACTCGTCGGCTACCGCATGGCCCAGCGTGCCGCCCGGGCCTTCCGCGACTCCCGGCTGCTCACCCTGCCGGACGCGGGCCACGTGGCGATGATGGAGTACCCGGAGACCGTGGCCACGGCGTTCCGTGAACTCCTCGCGGACACCGCGGACACCGCTCTCGCGAACACCGCGGCTACCGGGAAGCCGGCGGTCGGCGAGAGGACCGACGGGGTCGTCGACGACGAGCCCGCCAACCAGACCACAGGAGGCTGAGGCACGACGTGGGACGCCACAGCCGCCGCGGACCCGCACCGAAGGCCGAGGCCGCGGACGCCGCCGCAACACGCGAGAACCGGCCCGGACGGCCGGACCGCCGCCAGGCCGGGACCTCGCGAGGACCGCAGACACCGCCGACGAATGACAGGTCCGGTGCCGCGCCCGGCGGGGCGCCGGGTGCTGCCCCCGATAGCGACCAGGAGTACGCGAGCCCGCGCCCCGGCCCAGGTGCAAGATTGCCGGACGGCACGCCGGCCCACGGGTTTCCGACGGTCTCCGGCGGGACGCCCGCGCATGATCTTCCGGGCGTCCCGGACGGTACGCCGGGGCGGGGATTCCCGCGGACGGCGGACGGTTCGCCCGCGCAGGGCGTCCCGAGGGTTCCCGGCGGTACGCCCGCCGGCGGGGCCCCCAGGTTCCCCGGCGGCACCCCGGCGCACGGTGTGCCGCGGGTCCGGGGCGGCCACCCCGAGCAACGCGAAGCCGGTGGCGGCTGGGGCGACTTGAGCGGGCGGCCCGGTACCGGGGGCGGGCCGGCGGGGAGCCCACGCACCGACGCCCCCGAGTCCTTCGCACCGTCCGGGCGGTCTGCCCGGTCCGGGCCCTCTGCTCCGTCCGGGGCCCCCGGGGCTTCCGCGCCACCCGGTCGGTCCGCGAGGCCCGGCCTGCCTTTCCCACGACAGCGGCAGGCGCCTCCGGGAGGGCCGCGGCAGGACTACCTGGACGCCTTCGGCGGGAACGACGATGCCTTCGCGGCCCGCCCCCCGCGTCACACCTCCGACGTGGTGCAGCCCGCCGACCCGTATGCCTCCGTCACCGACTGGAGCGACGGCCACGGGGACGGGGGCGGCGGCGTCCATGCCGATGCCGGTCCGGACGCGGACGACCAGCCGCCCACGGGTGAACCGGCGCCGGTCAAGGGCGGCAAGGGCCGGACCTTCACCGGCATCGCGGCGGCCGCCGTCACCACCGTGCTGGCTGTCGTCGTGGCCGGTCAGGTCACCGACGGTCCGGACGGGGACGGTGTGCGTTCGCAGTCCGCCACCGGCCAGGCCCGGGACGTCCACGACTCCGCGTCGCGGGCCGACGAACGTCCGGCGCCCTCCGCGTCGGGAGCCGCGGCGCCGCTGACGTACGAGCAGAAGATGGGCAAGACGTACCCGCTCAGTGCCACGCTCAAGGCCTCGGGCACGTTCGACGCGGTCCCGGGCATAGCCAAGGCGCCCGGAAGGGGACAGAAGTACACCTACCGCGTGGACGTCGAGCAGGGGCTCGGTCTCGACGGCGAACTCTTCGCCGAGGCCGTGCAGATGACGCTCAACGACGACCGGAGCTGGGCCCACGACGGCGCCCGCACCTTCGAGCGCATCCACTCGGGGCAGCCCGATTTCGTGATCACGCTGGCCAGCCCCGGCACCACCGCCGAGTGGTGCGCCAAGTCCGGCCTTGACACCACCGAGGACAACGTGTCCTGCGACTCGGCCGCCACCGAACGCGTGATGATCAACGCGTACCGGTGGGCGCAGGGCGCCGAGCCGTACGGCGACGCGATCTACGCGTACCGGCAGATGCTGATCAATCACGAGATCGGCCACCGCATCGGCTTCAACCACGTCACCTGCGACAAGGACGGCGAACTGGCCCCGGTCATGCAGCAACAGACGAAGTTCGTCGATCACGACGGAATCGACTGCCGTCCCAACCCTTGGGCTTACCCGAACGGTTGACCGGTCCGCCGACCCGGCGCAGGCCAGCCCGGCCCTGGGCCGCCCAGCCCAGCCCGGGGCCGCCCGGCTCGGCTCAGGTATGGCCCACGCGTCACCGCAGGTGACCGCATGATCCCTTAGCGCGACCGAACGCGCCCCGCACGGGAAAGTTACGACCGTTCACCCCTTTTGGTGGTGCGACGGACAACCGTCCATCGCGCCACCTCCTTGTCCGCATACGTTCGTCCCGCTGCGAGCCGCCGGGCCAACGGCGGCTCCCCAAACGGGAGATCGGGGGTGCGCGCGTGCGCATCGGACTGCTTACGGAGGGTGGCTATCCGTATGTGAGCGGTGAGGCCGGGCTCTGGTGCGACCGGCTCGTGCGCGGGCTGGAGCAGCACGAGTTCGACGTCTACGCGCTCAGTCGCAGCGAGCGTCAGGAGGCCGGAGGATGGACTGCGCTGCCGCCGCAGGTCGGCCGCGTGCGCACCGCCCCGCTGTGGGAGGCCGACGACGACGGGATCATCCACGGACGGCGCGCACGCCGGCGTTTCGCCGAGTGCTACGGCGAACTCGCCACGGCCCTGTGCACCACCGCCCCCGGAGAGCCGTGCGGGAGCGCGGAGGGGGGCCGGGAGGGCGGGTCGGCCCTTGAGGCGGACCGTTTCGCCAGTGCGCTGTACGGTCTCGCCGAACTCGCCCGCGACGAGGGCGGACTGCCGGCCGCACTCCGCTCGGAGACCGCCGTACGCGCCCTGGAACGCGCCTGTCGCGCGCCCGGCGCCCACCGCTCCGCGCGCGAGGCGCGCGTCCCCGACCTGCTGACCGTCGCCGCGCGCCTCGAACACGCCCTGCGCCCCCTGTCGCTCGACTGGTACGAGGACGACGCCCTGGGCGCGGTGGACTTGTGCCACGCGGCCTCCGGCGGCACGGCCGCCCTCCCCGGGCTGCTCGCCCGGCACTTCCTGGACGTGCCGCTGCTGCTGACCGAGTACGGCGTGCGGCTGCGGACGCACTACCTGACGGAACCCGATGCCTCGCCCGCGATACGGTCTCTGCTCGCCGCCTTCCACGGTCGGCTGGCCGCCGAGACCTACCGGTGCGCCGCCGTGATCACCCCCGGCAACACGCACGCCCGACGCTGGCAGGAGCGCTGCGGGGCCGACCGCGCCAAGCTGCGCACGGTCCCCCCGGGGATGGACGCCGCTCCCTTCGCGGAGGCGGGGGAGTCCCCGGAGTGCGCCGACCCGCAGACCCTCGTCTGGGTCGGCCGCGTCGAGCCGGCCAAGGACCTGGTCTCGCTGCTGCACGCCTTCGCGGAGATCCGCAGGGCGGAACCGGGCTCACGGCTCAGGATCGTCGGCACTCCCTCCGGCCCCGAGGGTGCGGCGTATCTCGCCCACTGCAAGGGCCTGGCCGCGCAGCTGTTCCCCGACGAGGCCGACGGTCCGCACGCGGTCGGCCGCAATCCGGTGTCCTTCGAGGAGACCGGTGGGCCCGAACTGCCGTCCCGCGCAGACGCGTACGCCTCGGGTGCCCTGGTGGTGCTCTCCAGTGTCGTCGAGGGCTTTCCGGCCGGGCTCGTCGAGGCCATGTTCTGCGGTCGCGCGACGGTGTCCACGGACGTGGGCGCGGTGGTGGAGGCCATCGGGGGCACCGGACTCGTCGTGCCCCCGCGCAACCCGCGGGCGCTCGCCGAAGCGTGTGTCGCGCTGTTGCGCGACCCCGAACGTCGTGAACGCCTGGGCGCCGCCGCGCGCGCCCGCGCGCTGGAGCTGTTCACCGTCGAGCAGAACATCACGGCATTTCACGGCATTTACCTGGAGATCGTCTCGCGTACACCGGTACGCCGCGTCGTTCTCGACGACACTGGGGAGCCCCTGCCCTTCGCCGTCCCCGCCGAGGCCCACGTCCCCGGTCGTTGGAGCGACCCCGCGGCCCGTGTCGCGGCCAGGGGCGGGACCCAAGCGGGCCGGCGCGGGGCCGGGGCGGACCGGGGCGGGCCCGGCTGGGCAACGGACACCCCCTCCCGGGGCGTGGCCCCGGCCCCGGCCCCGGCGACCGAGGGAGCGGTCCGGTGAGCGGCCTCGGCGAACTCGACCGGCCCGAGACCCCGCGCAGCCCTGGCGCGTGGGGCAAGCACTCCCGCCTGTTCCCGGTCGACGTGACGGAGGGGGCCGAGGTGACCGACGGGACCGAGGTGACGGATGGGGCCGCTGCCGCGACGGACGTGACCGACGTGACCGACATGACCGATGGGCCTGACGGGGCCGATGCGATGGACGGGGCCGAAGTGACTTACGGGGCCGATGAAACTCGCCGGATCGACGGAAACGCCGAGACGGATGGGACTGTCGGCGCCGGCAGGAGTCCGAGGGACGGCTGGAGCCCGGTAGCCCGCGGGCAGTCGGCGGCCTTCGGGCACGCGGGGGGCGGCGGGCGACCGGGGAGCGGGCAGCGATCCCGGGGAGGCGCCGTTCGTGAAGTGGGTGTCGCTGTGGGAAAGGCCCGCGACGGCAGACAGCCGCCGTCCGCGTCCGCCGGCCGCCGCGCCGCCGCGGACCCCGTGAAGGGGTTGATGCACCGGCACCGTGAACTCTGTGAACGCGCCGTGGACCCGCTGGAGATCGCGGCGGGCCTGGAGGCGCACGGCGTCACCGACCGGACCGCCGCACGCTTCCGTCACCGGGACGTCTTCTCCCTCGCGGAGGAGATGTACGCCCGGGTCCCGCGCGACGGCGACACGCTCGCACCCCGCGCGGACGCGCCGACACCCCGGCCGGGCACCGCCTGGATCATCCTCGCCCTGCTGCCCGGCGCGCTGTGTGCCGCCACCGTGGCCGGACTGCGCCTCACCGAGGGCAGGCCGCGCCTGATCGCGGCCTTCGTCGGCACCCTCGCGGTGACCCTGGCCCTGGGGGCGGTACTGCGCCGCGGGCCGTTGAGCGCCGCGAAGCGCACCACCAGTACATGGACCTGCTGGCTCGTCGGCTACGCCCTCCTCGGCGACGGACTCCTGCGCAGCGCCGTCGGCGGCGGCCCCGACGGCCTGCCCGACGGCACCGCCGACGGACCGTGGCCCGTCACCGTCGCCCCCGTGCTGGCGCTCGCGCTGTCCTGCGCGCCCGCGGCCGGATGCGCCCACCTCTTCGCCGTCCGCGCCCGCCGCAGACTCAGGTCCAGTCGAGGTCTGGCCGACTTCTCCGCCTCCGTACGTCCGCTGCTGCTCGGCGCGTTCGCCCTCTACATGGGTGCCCTCGCGCTCCTGCTCCCGCTGACCGGCGCGGTGCTCGGCGAGCCCGCCGCCCTGCCCCAGGCCCTCACGCTGGGCGCCCTGCTCCTGCTCGCCCGTCTGCTCGGCGTACACGGACACGTCCACGCCGCCACGCTCGTCCTCACCACCACGGCCGCCACCGAGGCAGCCGCCCTGTCCACGCTCTTCGCCGGCCGCCTCCCCGGCTGCGGCTTCCTGGCCGCCCCCGTGGAGGCCGTGGTCGCCGCCTGTGGCCCGGCCGGTGTCCCGACGGCCGCCTGCGGCATCGGCGCCCTGACCCTCCTGGTCCACGCGTGGCGTCGCCTGACCACGGCCTCCGCCCACGCGCCGACGGAGCACGCGCCGACGGAGCACGCGCGGTGAGCGCGCGCACGGACAGCTCCGCACACGTCCTCAACCCCCTCGCATCACCCTTTGAAGGAGCCCCCAGATGACCACCTCCCGACCCGACGCCTCGGCACCGGGAGCCGCCCGATGAGAGTCCTGCTGATCGGAGCCAACGGCTACATCGGCCGCTTCGTCGCCGACCGTCTGCTCGCCGACCCCGCCGTCCAGCTCACCGCCCTCGGCCGCGGTGACGACGCCGACGTCCGATTCGACCTCGCCACCGGGAGTCCCGGCGCGCTCACCCGCTTCCTCGACGCGGTGCATCCCGGAGTGGTCGTCAACTGCGCGGGCGCCACCCGGGGCGGCGCCCGCGAACTCACCCGGCACAACACCGTCGCCGTCGCCACCGTCTGCGAGGCCCTGCGCCGCAGCGGCTGCGGCGCCCGCCTGGTGCAGGTCGGCTGCAGCGCGGAGTACGGCCCCAGCCAGCCCGGCTCCTCCACCGCGGAGGACGCCGTGCCCCGCCCGGGCGGCCCCTACGGCGTCAGCAAGCTCGCCGCGACCGAACTCGTCCTCGGCTCCGGTCTGGACGCCGTCGTCCTGCGCGTCTTCTCGCCCGCCGGTCCCGGTACGCCCGCCGGCTCCCCGCTGGGCCGTCTCGCCGAGGCCATGCGCCGCGCGATGCAGTCCGGCGACGGTGAGCTGCGGCTCGGCGGCCTCGGCGCCCAGCGTGACTTCGTCGACGTCCGCGACGTCGCCCGCGCCGTGCACGCCGCCTCGCTCTCCGCGGCGCAGGGCGTCATCAACATCGGTTCCGGCCGAGCCGTCCGCCTGCGCGACGCCGCAGCCACCCTCGCCCGGGTCGCCGGCTACGGCGGTGCCCTGCATGAGCTCGACGGACCGCCCGGCGTACTGCGGCCGACCATCGGCCACCCCCGAACCGAATCCGTGGGCCACCGCATCGACGCCCTCGGTCACCACCGCACCGACGGACTCGGCCATCACCGCCCGGACCCCCTCGGGAACCGCGGCGAGCGCACCGACCCCGAGCACGCGTCCCCGGTCACCCACCCGTACCCGGACGGCTGCGGCAGCTGGCAGCAGGCCGATGTGCGCACCGCGCGCGACCGGCTCGGCTGGCGGCCCCGGATCGCCCTGGAAGAGTCCCTCGCCGATATCTGGATGGAGGCGGCATGCCGTATCTGACCAGTACCAAAACGGGCACCGCGCGCACCGGAGTCCACACCGGCCTCGGCGTCCCGGGACTGGCCCACCCCCTCGTCGCCCCCGACGAGTGGGCCGGTCTCACCCGCCTAGGCACCCCGCTGCACTGGGTCGTCCTCAACATCGCCGACGGTCCCGGAGCCCATCCCGACCCGAGCTGCCTGGAGGCCGCAGGCCGCCTGCGCAACGCGGGCGTCCGGGTCCTCGGCCACCTCGACGCCGCGTACGGAGCCCGGAGCCTCGGCGAACAGATCTCCGACGCCCACCGGCATCTCGACTGGTACCAGGTCGACGGCTTCCTCCTCGACCACTGCCCGTCCGAACGGGCCGCCCTCCCCGAGGTCCGCCGCACGGTCACCACCCTCCGGGCGATCCGTGACGATGCCCACATCGTCCTCGGCCACGGCACCCACCCTCACCCCGGCTACGCCGAGAACGCCGATCAACTCGTCACCTTCTCCGGTGCCTGGGCCGACTACCGCTGGTCGCAGGCGGCCGAGTGGAGTGCCGACCATCCCCCCGAGCGCTTCTGCCACTTCGTCCACGGCGTGCCGCGCGGTCACCTGGATGAGGCGCTGCGTATCGCCCGCTGGCAGGGAGCCGAGACGATCTACTTCACCGACCGGACGGACCGCGGTGGCCGGACCGGTCCCTGGGAGACCATGCCCGGCTACTGGGACGAGATCGTCTCGCGGGTCGGGACAGGTGTCTCGGAATGAAAAAGGCCGTGGCAGTGTTACTTGGAGAACTACCGTAATTACTGACCGACCAACGGAGTCCCCGTGTCGCTGCCACCCCTGGTCGAGCCGGCCGCCGAGCTCACCGTAGACGAGGTCCGCAGGTACTCGCGCCACCTGATCATCCCCGATGTGGGGATGGACGGGCAGAAGCGGCTGAAGAACGCCAAGGTGCTCGCCGTGGGCGCGGGCGGCCTCGGTTCGCCGACCCTGATGTACCTGGCGGCAGCCGGTGTCGGCACGCTCGGCATCGTCGAGTTCGACGAGGTCGACGAGTCCAACCTGCAGCGGCAGGTCATCCACAGCCAGGCCGACATCGGCCGGTCCAAGGCCGAGTCCGCCCGTGACACGATCAAGGGCATCAACCCGTACGTGGACGTGGTCCTTCACCAGGAGCGGCTCGAGGCCGACAACGTGATGGACATCTTCAGCCAGTACGACCTGATCGTCGACGGCACGGACAACTTCGCGACCCGCTACCTGGTCAACGACGCCTGCGTGCTCCTGAACAAGCCGTATGTCTGGGGCTCGATCTACCGTTTCGACGGTCAGGCCTCCGTCTTCTGGTCCGAACACGGCCCCTGCTACCGCTGCCTCTACCCGGAGCCCCCGCCCCCCGGCATGGTCCCCTCCTGCGCCGAGGGCGGTGTGCTGGGCGTGCTGTGCGCGTCCATCGGCTCCATCCAGACCAACGAGGCCATCAAGCTCCTCGCGGGCATCGGCGAGCCGCTGCTCGGCCGCTTGATGATCTACGACGCGCTGGAGATGACGTACCGTCAGGTCAAGGTCCGCAAGGACCCCAACTGCGCGGTCTGCGGCGAGAACCCGACCGTCACGGAGCTCATCGACTACGAGGCCTTCTGCGGCGTCGTGTCCGAGGAGGCCCAGGCTGCGGCCGCCGACTCCACAATCACTCCGAAGCAGCTCAAGGAGTGGATCGACGACGGCGAGAACTTCGAACTCATCGACGTCCGCGAGCCCAACGAGTTCGAGATCGTCTCCATCCCGGGCGCCAGGCTGATCCCGAAGAACGAGTTCCTGATGGGCTCGGCCCTGGAGAGCCTCCCGCAGGACAAGAAGATCGTCTTGAACTGCAAGACAGGTGTCCGCAGTGCGGAAGTCCTGGCGGTCCTCAAGTCCGCCGGCTTCTCGGACGCCGTCCACGTCGGCGGCGGCGTGATCGGCTGGGTCAACCAGATCGAGCCGGAGAAGCCCGTCTACTGACCGGGCTCCGGACCCGTCCACCGAACGGCGGGGGTTTCGCGCACCGCAGGTGCCCGGAGCCCCCGCCGCCGTCATGAGCAGACCTTGCCGTCCTTCGGTACCGTCCCCTTCAGCAGGTAGGCGTCCACCGCGGAGTCGACGCAGTCGCTCCCGCTCCCGTACGCGCCGTGACCCTCGCCCTTCCAGGTCAGCACCACACCCACGTCCTTGCCCAGCTCGTCCGCCATCCTGCGGGCGCCCTCGTAGGGGGTGGCCGGGTCGCCCGTGTTGCCGACCACCAGGATCGGGTCCGCGCCGGGCGCGCTCACCTCCGGGGTCTCGTGCTGACCGGCCACCGGCCAGTCGTGGCACCAGCCGGCCGTGTCCCAGCCGAGGAAGGGGCCGAAGACGGGCGAGACCTTCTCGAACCTCGGCAACAGCCTCTTCGTCTCCTCCAGGGTCGGCCGCTGCTTGTCGTCCAAGCACGATATGACCCGCTGCGAGTGGGTCGTCGTGCCGTAGTGACCTGAGGGGTCACGCTCGTTGTAGCCGTCGGCGAGCGCCAGCAGTTCCGAGCCGTCGCCCTTCTCCGCCGCCGCCAGCGCGCTGGTCAGGGTCGGCCAGCCGCTCTCGCTGTACAGCGGCAGCACGATCCCGGTGAGGGCGAGCGTCTGCGTCAGCTTCCGTCCCGGCGAGGACGTCGGCAGGGGCTCCGCGTCCAACCGCTCCAGCAGGTCGGTGATCTTCCGTGCTCCCTGTTCCGGCTCCTGCCCGGTGGACTTCAGGTAGTCGTCCAGCGCACGCTGGAAACCCCTGGCCTGGTTCTCGGCGTGGCCCATCGTGTCGGCGCCCGGGTCCACGACGGCGTCGAGGACGACGCGCCCCACCTGCCGGGGGAACAGGTGGGCATAGACGCCGCCGAGTTCGGTGCCGTAGGAGATGCCGAAATAGTGCATCTTCTCGTCGCCGAGCACATGCCGCATCAGGTCCATGTCGCGCGCGGTGTCCGTGGTCGAAACGTGTCCCATGAGCTTGCCGGCGGCCTTCTCACAGCCCTGGCCGAAGTCGGCGGCATCCTGCAGATACGCCTGCTCCTCGGCGGGGGTGTCCGGCGTGGAGTCCACCGACTCGGCGTCCTCGATCGCCTCGTCGCTGCGGCAGCGGACGCCCTCACTGGCGGCCACCCCGCGCGGGTCCCAGCTCACCAGGTCGTACCGCTTGTGCAGGGAGGAGACGGTGTCGGCGTAGGACGGCATCATGGAGACACCTGAGCCACCGGGGCCGCCGAAGTTGAACAGCAGGGAGCCGAGGCCCTCGTCCCCGGTCGCCCTGGCCCGGATCAGCGCGAGATCGATCGTCTCGCCGTCCGGATCGGACCAGTCCAGCGGCGCCTCGAGCGTGGCGCACCGCCAGTCGCCGCCGGGCGCGGGGGCATCGGCGGTGCCCTTGCACCGGGTCCAGTCCAGCGTCTGGGACGCCAGCGATTCCGGCACTCCTGTCGGTGCCGCCGCCGAAGGTCCCGCGCTGCTCCTGCCCCCGTCGTCCCTGTCGTCGCCGGACGAGCCGCCGCCGCAGCCCGCCGTCAGCAGTGCGGCGGCGGCCGTCAGAGCCGTCCACCGGACTAGACGCGCCATGTCCTCTCCCCCCTGGCAAGCCGTCCGCGCCGTGCGGCGGATGGCGTTCATGCCATGGTAGGTGGATCCGGCAGCGCCCGCCGACCCCTGTGGATAACGCTGTGACCTGCAAACTCACTCAACTTTTGGTGCCGTCCGCAGCCCGCCCCGGGGGCTGTTTCCGGGATTCGTCAGGCGGCGGGTCGCGTCAGGAGCAGACGGTTCCGGCAGCCGGTGCCCTGCCGTCCAGCAGATAGCCGTGCACCGCGTCCTGCACGCACTTGTTCTTGCTGTCGTAGGCACCGTGCCCCTGACCCTTGTAGGTCAGTTCCACACCGACGCCCTCGCCGAGCGCAGCCACCATCTTCCCGGCACCCTCGTACGGTGTCGCGGGGTCGCCGGTGTTGCCGATCACCAGGATCGGCGGTGCACCGGGCGCGCTGACGTCCGGATGGCCGGCGGCACCGGAGACCGGCCAGTCCGTGCAGCTGAGCAAGGACCAGGCGAGGTAGTCGCCGAACAGTGCGGAGGCGTCCCGGAACTCGGGCAGCTTGCGTTCGACATAGGCGGGGTCGTACCGCGGTTTGTCGTCGGCACAGTTGATGGCGACGTTGGCCGCGGTGATGTTGCTGTACTCGCCGTTCTCGTTGCGCCCGTTCAGCGCGTCCGACAGTGCCATGAGGACCCGCCCGTCGCCCTTGTACGCCTGCTCCAGGCCCTCGGTGAGGTACTCCCAGAAGTCCTTCGAGTACAGCGCCTGCGCGATGCCGCCGGTCGCGGCTGTCTCGGTGAGGTCGCGGGGGAAGATGCCGGGGATCGGTTCGCGGTCGAGCTCCTTCAGCAGCCGTGCGATGCGTGCCTTGACGTCCTCGGCCGTGTCCCCGACGGGGCAGTCCTCGACCTTCGACACACAGTCCTCGGCGAAGTTGTCGAGCGCCAGCTGGAAACCCTTGGCCTGGCCGAGCGAGCCCTGTTCCGCGGTCTGTGTCGGGTCGACCACCGCGTCGAAGACGGCACGGCCCACGTGTTCGGGGAACAGGTGGGCGTAGACCCCGCCGAGTTCGGTGCCGTAGGAGATGCCGAAGTAGTGCAGCTTCGCGTCGCCGAGGACCTGGCGCATCAGGTCCATGTCGCGGGCCGCGTCGGTGGTGCGCACGTGCGGCAGGGTCTCCTCCGAGTGCTTCTCGCAGGCCGCGTTGAACTTCTCCGTGTTGTTCACCAGCGCCGTCCGCTCGGCCCGGTTGTCGGGGGTCGCGTCCTGCTGGAAGTAGGCGTCGAGCTGCTTGTCGTTCAGGCACTCCACGGGGTCGCTGCGGCCGACCCCGCGCGGATCGAAGCTGACCAGGTCGTAGCGGGTGCGTAGTTTCGCGTAGTCCTGCCCGAACGCGGGCAGTGTGGTGACGCCCGATCCGCCGGGTCCGCCGAAGTTGAAGACGAGCGAGCCGATCCGCCGGTCCGCCTGGCCGCTGGCCTCGGCCCGGATCAGCGCGAGGCCGATCGTGTCGCCCTTGGGGTCGTCCCAGTCGAGCGGCGCCTTCATGGTGGCGCACTGCCACTCGTCACCGTCCGGCAGCGGGGAAGGGGCGGCGCCGCCTCCCTCGGCCTCGGAGGGTGCCGGGCAGTCCTTCCAGCCGAGCCTCTGGTCCGTCAGGTCCTCGTCGTCCTCATGGGGTCCGCCGCCGCAGGCCGCCAGCAGGACGGACAGCGTGACGGCGGTGGTGGCTAGGGCGGCGGCGCACAGCCGGGAGTGATTCGGCATGCGTCCATCGTGCGGTCGTGCCGGACGGCGCGCTCGGGGCAGGGGCCGTACGAGGGACGGCCCCTGCCGGTGCGCCGGCGGCCGCCTCCTGGCCCGGGACGGTACGGGCCAGGAGGCGGTACGGGCAGTACGGATCGACCCCGGGCAGTACGGACCTGACCCCCCGGGCCATACGGACTGACCCCTGGGCCGTACGGGCCCGACCCTGAGGTGCGGGTGTGAGGCCCCTACAGTGCCTCTTTCCGCGTCAGGTGGTTGAAGACCAGCCAGCCCGGCAGGACCGGAAGCCACAGGGTGAGCAGCCGGTACAGCAGTACCGCGGGCGCGGCGACCTCCTTGGGGAGGCCGACGGCGATCAGCCCGACCGTCAGCGTCGCCTCCACCGCGCCCACACCGCCCGGCGTCGGCGCGGCGGAGCCCAGGGCGTTGCCGGCGAGGAAGACGACCGCGACGCTCGCCAGACTGATCGACGTCGACTCGTCGCCGAAGGCGCGGATCGAGGCGTCCAGGCACATCACGAAACAGGCGGTGAGCAGGAGCATGCCGCCGATGCCGGTGACGAGTTTCTGCGGTCGCTGCAGCACGTCCAGCATGCGCGGCACGACCCCGGCGAAAAGCGACCGCACGCGCGTGACGACGAATTTGCGCAGGAACGGCACCGACGTCACCACGAGCACGAGCACCGCCACGGTCAGCAGACCCGCGATGACCGTCCGGGACGGCGACAGCGACGGCGTCTTCTCGGTGCCGGTCAGATAGCCGAAGGACAGCAGCATCAGAATGTGACAGCCGAGCCCGAACAGCTGGGACGCGCCGACACTCGCCACCGCGAGCCCCGGGCGCACGCCCGCACGCTGCAGGAAGCGGGTGTTCAGGGCGACGCCGCCGACCGCCGCGGGGGCGACGATCTTCACGAACGATCCCGCGACCTGCGCGGCCACGGTCCGCAGGAACGGCACTCTTTCGGGTACGAAGCCCAGCAGGGACATGGCCGCCGCGATGTAGCTCGCCGCCGAGAACAGCACGGCCGCCGCCACCCAGCCCCACTGGGCGTTCGCGATCAGAGGGCCGAACTCGATGTGGGTGAGCTGCGTCAGCAGGAAGTAGGCGCCGATCGCGCCGGCCATGAAGCTGATCAGCGTGCGCGGCCGCACCCTCTCCAGACGGGCCGGCTCGACGGGAGCCTGCGGCCTGATGCGCAGCACCGCGTGGCGGATCTGGGTGAGCAGATCCTCCTCGCGCGCCCACTCCAGCGCCTCGTCCACAGCCCTTTTCTCGGCACGTTGCTCGGCACGCACGGTTTTCTTGTCCGGTTTGCCGGCTTTCGCGGGTTTATCGGTGTGCTCGGGGGCGGGGCTCGTGTCGTCGCCGCCGACCGCCTCCGCGCGGGCCGGTTTGGCCAGCCGCGACGACTCCACGGCCGCATCGCGCTCGCGCTGGGCTCGTTCCCGGGCCAGTCTGCGCAGGGTGGCGCGGGTGGAGCGGCTGAGCGCGATGGGCTGGAGCATGGGCAGGCAGTCCGCCACCGCGTCGGGGCCGAGTGCGTCCACCGCCGAGGCGACCGCGCGTTCGGCGCCCACCCGCAGGCCGAGCGTCACCAGAAGCTGGGAGATGTCCATGCGCAGCAACAGGTCGCCGGCGGCGATCTCGCCGATGCGCAGGTCGGTGAGGATCACCGTGCCGGAACGATCCACCAGGACCGCGTCGCCCACCAGCCTGCGGTGCGCGATGCGGCGGGACTGCAGAGCCCGCACCTGCTCCCAGGTGTCGCGCAGCAGGTCGTCGGTGATCTCCTCGTCCTCCAGCGAGTCCAGGGAGCGCCCGCCGGTGTGCTCGTAGACGAGCATGACGGCGTCGGGGCCCAGCTCCGACGTCGCGATCAGCTTGGGGGCGTTGGCGCCGGCCGCGATCGCCGCGTAGGCGAGCAGCGCCTCCTGCTCCAGGGCCTGCCGCAACGAGGGCAGGCTGCTGCGGGTCGCGAAGCCGCGCAGCGTCAGGTTGCGCCACGCGCGGTAGAAGAAGCCCTGCGCCTGCTGCTCCCGGTCCACCACCGTCACGTCGAGCGGCCGGCCGTCCTCCAGCGTCACGAAATAACGGCGTCCGCGGTCCCCGGTCTCCACGCTGTCCGACGGAGCCTCCTGCCTGGCGGCCGTCACCGGGCGGAAGCCGACGTGCCGCAGGCCCGCCATCAGTGTCCGGCCGGTGGGGCGGACGTTGGGGGAGCCGACCGCGTACAGCGTGCCGTAGGCCACGGTCCAGCCGATGAGGACGGTGAGGATGATCGAGAACGGAGTCGTGTAACCGGTGACGAGCATCGAGAAGGCGTCGAGGAGCAGCACGATCCACAGCACCGCGCGCCAGCGGGGCCTGCGGGACATGCCGACGGCCGTCATGTACGCGATGACCGGCGCCAGGTAGCCGTGGACGGGGTCGGTCAGCGCGTGGACGTTGGCCGGCGACGGCTGGGTGAGCGCCTCCTGGATGGAACCGGGTGCGGCCTTGGCGACCCACAGGTCGGTGGCGAGGGTCACCCCGTGCGCGAGCACCGCCGCCAGCACGCCGTCGGCGATCCGCAGCCCGTCCCGTTTGATCAGCCGCTCGATCGCGAAGGCGACCGGCACCAGGAGGATCGCGATGCTGGAGGCCAGGCCCGCGATCTTGATGAGCAGGTCGGGTGCTTGCCCCGTGCCCTTGTTGATGTCCTGTTCGAGGCCCGAGGTGGTGCCGTGCGCGAAGGCGGCGACGGCGAGGAGCACGGCGACGGCGAGTACGCCCACCAGGAGGCGCATCAGGTCGGAGGGACGGTGCACGCGCGCGGGGAGCAGCGGTTCGTCGCCCTCCACCTCGTCGATGTGCGCCACGTCGTCGGGGTCGGCGGCCGTCGCCCCTCCGCCTGCGGCTACCCGCCCGCCGGCCTTCCCCTCGTCCCCGTCGGCGGTGTCCGGGCGCGACGAGGAGTCAGAGGTGCCCTCGGCGTCCTCGGGGTGCGCACCCTGCTGCTCCATCGCCTCTTCTTGCTCTCGTATCACTGGTCACCGCCCGCACGATGGTGGCATGCCGCGTCGGTCTCGGCAGGCATCAGGGTGCCCGTGCGGGCCGCACAGTCTGCCCGAAGGGCCGCTTCCGGGCGAGGGACGCGCACCGGCGGGAGCGCGTCGCGATGTCGGTGGGGTGCGGCAGGATGGGGCGGATGAGCGAGCAGAGCCTTCCGGGCGGCGTCCGCCCGGAGAACGCGGACGCGCTGCCCGAGTACGCCGAGCGGGTCCTCGATGTGACCGAACTGATCCCGCCGGGCCGCGTCATGACGTACGGGGACGTCGCCGAGTACCTGGAGGAGGGGGGACCACGTCAGGTCGGCCGGGTGATGTCCCTCTACGGCGGTGGTGTCCCCTGGTGGCGTGTCGTCCGCGCGGACGGAGCCCTGCTCGCGGGACACGAACTGGAGGCGCTCGACCGCTACCGGGAGGAGGGCACGCCTCTGAAGGAGGCGAGCAGAGCCGCCGAGGGGCACCTGCCGCGCCTCGACCTGAAGCGGGCGCGGTGGGACGGCGACGGACGCGCACAGGGTCACACCTGACAGCTTCCGCCATCCGACCGGCCGCTGTGCGGCCTGTGATCCGTACGAGTCAAAAGGGACGCTTCGGGCACCACCCTGGCATGACGTACGTTCGTGGGGCGGGGGGCACTCGTGCCGTGAGTGACCCGAGGGGAGAAGAGGAAGCGCTGCTTCCGCCGCTTCCCTCGGCGTAGCGTCGGCCGCACGCGTCCCCCTCATCCCGCGGCCACCGCCCCGACCGCGGCGCGGACGGCACACCAGCACACCCACCAGGACCGGCGAACCACGTGAGCTCCTCCTCCTCCACCGGGCACCCGTCGCACCCCCAGGGGCGACGGGGGAGCCGTGGCGCCTACCGACTGGTGCGCACCCCGCCGGCACGCATGGACCCCCCTCGTCTGGACGCCACACAGCGCGCCGTGGTTGACCACCGGGCCGGACCGCTGCTCGTCCTGGCGGGGCCGGGCACCGGCAAGACCACCACACTGGTCGAGTCGGTGGCGGACCGGATCGCCCGGGGCGGCGACCCCGAACGCATCCTGGTGCTCACCTTCAGTCGCAAAGCGGCCGTCGAGCTGCGCGACAGGATGGCGCTGCGCATGGGCGCCGCGCGTGCCCCCCGGGCGACGACCTTTCACTCCTTCGGTTACGCCCTGGTCCGCGCCCACCAGGACAGCGACCTGTTCGTGGAGCCCCTGCGGCTGCTGTCCGGCCCCGAGCAGGATGTAACGGTGCGCGAGCTGCTCGCCGGACAGGTGGACCTGGAGCGACTCGGGCTCGCCCACGTCCGCTGGCCCGACGAGCTGCGTGCCTGCCTGACCACCCGCGGCTTCGCCGACGAGGTCCGCGCGGTGCTCGCCCGCAGCCGCGAACTGGGACTCGGCCCGGACGCCCTGGGGGCCTTCGCCCGGCGCATCGGCCGTCCGGACTGGCGCGCCGCCGCCGTCTTCCTCGCCGAGTACCTCGACGTGCTCGACCTCCAGGGAGTGCTCGACTACGCGGAACTGGTCCACCGCGCGGTGCTCCTCGCCCGCCGTCCCGAGGTCGCCGCGCGCCTCAGCTCCCAGTACGACGCCGTGTACGTCGACGAGTACCAGGACACCGACCCGGCCCAGGTGCGGCTGCTGCACGCCCTGGCGGACGGCGGACGCACCCTCGTCGCCTTCGGCGACCCCGACCAGTCGATCTACACCTTCCGGGGCGCCGATGTGAACGGCATCCTGGACTTCCCGACCGCCTTCCCGCGCGTGGACGGCCGTCCCGCGCCGGTCGAGGTACTGCGGACCTCCCGCCGGTCCGGGGCCGCCCTGCTGGCCGCCACCCGGCTGCTGACCCAGCGCATGCCGCTGACCCGCCTTCCCGCCGACAAGGTGCGTGCCCACCGTGAGCTGTCCCCGGTGCGGGACGGGGGGCGGGTCGAGGCGTACACGTATCCGACCTCGGGTACCGAGCTGGACAACATCGCCGACATCCTGCGCCGGGCGCACCTCGAGGACGGTGTCCCCTGGGGCGACATGGCCGTCCTGGTGCGCGCCGGCTCGCGCACCATTCCCACGCTCCGTCGTGCCCTCACCGCGGCCGGCGTCCCCCTGGACATCGACGGCGACGACCTCCCGCTGCGCCACGAACCGGCGGTGGCACCCCTGCTGACGGCACTGCGAGCCGTGGCGGAGGCCGAGGCGGGGGAGCGGCCCGGGGCGGGCGAAGCCCGGCGGGCGGCCGACGGCGGTGGCCTGGCGGAGGCGGAGTCCGCCCCCGGGGCCGATGACGTGGGCGGTGGCGGACTCGATGCCGATGCCGAAGCCGACGTTGAAGCCGACGCCGGTGCCGGTGCCGGTGCCGGAGTCGACGCAGGCCCGGCCGTGAAGGCCACCCCCGAGGCATCGCCGAGCGCGGCACCCGTACCGGTGCCCGCGCCCACGCCAGCATCCGATACCGAAGCCGCCGCCAATACCGAAGCGGAAGCCGAAGCCGCCGAGGCCGCCGAAGCCGCCGCCGAAGCCGCCGCCGAAGCCGCCGCCGACGCGAAGGTGGCGAAGTCCGCGCGCGGTGAGCGCCCCCGTCGCGCGGACGCCCCGTGCTGGCTTCCCACCGAGACCGCCCTCACCCTGCTCACCTCGCCCCTCGCCGGGATGGACGCCGCGGACCTGCGCCGCCTCGGTCGCGCCCTCCGCGACGAGCAGCGTGCCGCCGGCATTCCACTGCCGCCGCCCTCGGACGAACTGCTGGCGCGGGCGCTGGCCGAGCCGGAGCGGCTCGCCGTGCACGACCCCGCGTACGCGCGCGGTGCCCAGCGCCTCGGCGCGCTGCTGCGCAAGGCCCGTGAGCGACTGGCCGGGGGCGGCAGCGCCGAGGAGGCGCTGTGGGACCTGTGGAACGGCACTCCGTGGCCCACCCGTCTGGAACGCTCCGCCCGGCGCGGCGGCGCGGCCGGACGCAACGCCGACCGAGACCTGGACGCCGTGTGCGCGCTGTTCGCGACGGCCGCCCGCGCGGAGGAGCGCACCGGCGGCCGGGGCGCCCTGAACTTTCTGGAGGAGATCGACGCCGAGGACATCGCGGCCGACACCCTCACACGGCGTGCCGTACGCCCCGCCGCCGTTCGCCTGATGACCGCGCACCGCGCCAAGGGGCTGGAGTGGCGGCTGGTCGTCGTCGCGGGCGTTCAGGAGGGCCTGTGGCCTGATCTGCGCCGCCGTGGATCCCTGCTGGAGGCCGACCGGATCGGCCGCGACGGACTCGCCGAACCACTCACCCCCGGAGCACTGCTCGCCGAGGAACGCCGCCTGTTCTACGTGGCCGCCACGCGAGCGCGTGAACGGCTCGTCGTGACCGCGGTGAAGGCACCGGCCGACGACGGGGACCAACCCTCCCGGTTCTTGACCGAGCTAGGTGTCGAACCCGCAGACGTCACCGGCCGTCCGCGCCGGCCCCTCGCCGTCGCGGCGCTCGTCGCCGAACTGCGCGCCACCACCGTCGATCCCCGCGTCTCCGAACCCCTGAGGGATGCCGCAGCGCGCCGCCTGGCCCGCCTCGCCGCCCTCGCCGACGAGGACGGCCGTCCCTTGGTGCCGTCCGCCCACCCCTACCGCTGGTGGGGCATGTGGGACCCGACCGAGAGCAAGGTGCCGCTGCGCGACCGCGACCAGCCCGTCACGCTCTCCGGCAGCGCTCTGGACCAGCTGGCCAACACCTGCGCCCTGCAGTGGTTCCTGGGCCGTGAGGTGAAGGCCGACGCGCCCGCGACCGCTGCCCAGGGCTTCGGCAACGTGGTGCACGTGCTCGCCGACGAGGTGGCCTCCGGGCACACCCCGGCCGACCTCACCGTCCTCATGGAGCGCCTGGACTCCGTGTGGAACGCGCTCGCCTTCGACGCGCCGTGGAAGTCGGCGCAGGAGAAGGCCAACGCGCGCGTGGCGCTCGAACGCTTCCTGAAGTGGCACGTCATGGACCGGGCCGGGCGCACCCCGGTGGCCAGCGAGCACGACTTCGACGTGACCCTGGAGGCGGGCGACTACGAGGTGCGCATCCGCGGTCAGATGGACCGCGTGGAGGCCGACGGCGACGGCCGCGCCTACGTCGTCGACTTCAAGACCGGCAAACACGCGCCCACATCCTCGGAGGTGGCCCGCCACCCCCAGCTCGCCGTGTACCAGCTCGCCGTCCGAGAGGGCGCCGTCGACGAGGCCTTCGACGGCGTACGGCCCGAACCGGGCGGCGCCGAACTCGTCCACCTGCGCCAGGGCGCGCCCAAGCGGGACGGCGGCGAGACCCTGCCCAAGGTGCAGGCACAGGAGACGCAGGAGGGCACGGCGCGGGAGTGGGTCGGCGACCTGCTGGCCACGGCCGCCGGCAAGGTCCTCGACGAGCGGTTCACCCCCGCCGCTGGCCAGCACTGCACCCACTGCGCCTTCCGCGCGTCGTGCAGCGCGCGGCCCGAGGGACGGCACGTCGTGGAGTGAGACACCGGAGCGGGGGCCCAGGGCCGGAGCCGGGGCCCAGGGACACGACCGCAGCCCGGGGACGCGACCGTAGACCGGCAGCGGGACCGGCGCCGTAGACCGGTGCCGTAGACCGGTGCCGTAGACCGGTACCGGAGGCCAGACCGGTGACAAGCCGAGCCGAGGGGCCGGTGTGACAAGTCGCACCACACAGTCTGACCTGCGACTCCCCCGGCCCCCAGCGAGATCCGGCACCCGCTGTCAGCGGCCGCCGCTAGCCTCTTTGACGTGCCCGCCCACATCACCGATCCCGAGCAGCTCAAGGAGCTCCTCGGCATCCCCTTCACTCCGGAGCAGACGGCCTGCATCGTCGCTCCCCCCGCGCCCCAGGTGATCGTGGCCGGAGCCGGATCGGGCAAGACCACGGTGATGGCGGCACGCGTGGTGTGGCTGGTCGGCACCGGCCAGGTGGCCCCGGAACAGGTCCTCGGCCTCACCTTCACCAACAAGGCGGCCGGCGAACTCGCCGAACGCGTCCGCAAGGCCCTGATCAGAGCCGGCGTGACCGACCCGGACGTGATCGACCCGGACCAGCCGCCAGGCGAGCCGGCGATCTCGACGTACCACGCCTTCGCGGGCCGCCTCCTGACCGACCACGGTCTGCGCCTCGGGCTGGAGCCGACCTCCCGTCTGCTCGCCGACGCCACCCGCTACCAGCTCGCCGCGAGGGTCCTGCGCGAGGCTCCCGGCCCCTACCCGGCACTCACCCGGTCCTTCGCCGACCTGGTCAGCGACCTCCTCGCCCTAGACGCCGAACTCGCCGAGCACCTCGTACGCCCCGAGGACCTGCGCACCTGGGACGCCGACCTGCTGGGCGCTCTGACGGGCGTCCGGCTCAGCAACGCGGATCTGCGCAAGGTTCCCGAGGCAGCCGCCGCGCGCCGTGAACTGGCCGACCTGGTGATCCGCTACCGGGCCGCCAAACGCCGACGGGACCTGCTCGACTTCGGCGACCAGATCGCCCTGTCCGCGCAGCTCGCCGGACTCCCCGAGGTGGGCCGTGTCCTGCGCGACGAGTTCCGGGTCGTGCTGCTCGACGAGTACCAGGACACGTCGGTGGCCCAGCGCATCCTCCTGGCGGGCCTGTTCGGCGGCGGCACCGGCCACCCGGTGACCGCGGTGGGCGACCCCTGCCAGGCGATCTACGGCTGGCGCGGCGCCTCCGTCGCCAACCTCGACGACTTCCCGGAACACTTCGCCCACGCGGACGGCCGCCCCGCCGCCCGTCAGGCGCTCAGCGAGAACCGCCGCAGCGGCGGCCGCCTCCTCGACCTCGCCAACGGCCTCGCCGAGCCCCTGCGCGCCCTGCACGCGGGCGTGGAGGCCCTGCGGCCCGCCCCGGGCGCCGAACGCGACGGCACGGTCCGCTGCGCCCTGCTGCGCAGCCACGCCGAGGAGATCGACTGGATCGCCGACTCCGTCGCCCACCTCGTGCGCACCGGCAAGGCGCCCGGTGAGATCGCCGTCCTGTGCCGCACCGCGACCGACTTCGCCGAGATCCAGGGCGCGCTGGTGGCCCGCGACGTCCCCGTCGAGGTCGTCGGCCTCTCCGGGCTGCTGCACCTTCCCGAGGTGGCCGACCTGGTCGCCGTCTGCGAGGTCCTCCAGGACCCGGGCGCCAACGCCTCCCTGGTCCGACTGCTCTCCGGCCCGCGCTGGCGCATCGGACCGCGCGACCTCGCCCTCCTGGGCCGCCGCGCCCGGCTGCTGGTGAGCCACGCGCGCGTGGACGGCGACGACGACCCCGACCGAAGGCTCGCCGAGGCCGTGGAGGGAGTCGACCCGTCCGAGGTGATATCGCTGGCGGACGCCCTCGACACCTTCCTGGAAACGCCGCTGGACGGCACCGGGGACGACGACGGGCTGCCCTTCTCACCGGACGCGCGCGTACGGTTCGCGCGGCTGGCCACCGAACTGCGCGAGCTGCGCCGGGCCCTGTCCGACCCGCTCATGGACGTCCTGCACCGAGTCCTCGCCGTCACCGGCCTGGAGGTCGAGCTGTCGGCGTCCCCGCACGCACTGGCGGCCCGCCGCCGCGAGACCCTGTCGAACTTCCTCGACGTCGCCGCGTCCTTCGCCGCGGGCGACGACGAGGCCACGCTGCTCGCCTTCCTGGGCTTCCTGCGCACCGCCGCCCAGTACGAGAAGGGCCTCGACAACGCGCTGCCCGGCGGGGAGAACACCGTGAAGGTGCTCACCGCGCACAAGTCCAAGGGCCTGGAGTGGGACGTCGTCGCCGTGCCCGGCCTGGTCACCGGCGCCTTTCCCAGCGGCCAGGGCCGCGAGAAGTGGACCGCCCAGGGCAAGGTGCTGCCGCACGGCCTGCGCGGCGACGCCGAGACCCTGCCCGACGTCGACTCCTGGGACTCCCGGGGACTGAAGGCCTTCCACGAGGCCATGAAGGACCACCAGCACACCGAGGAGCTCCGCCTCGGCTACGTCACCTTCACCCGCCCCCGCTCCCTCCTCCTCGGCTCCGGCCACTGGTGGGGCCCCAGCCAGAAGAAACCCCGCGGACCGTCCGACTTCCTCACGGCGCTGTACGAGCACTGCGCCGCCGGAAACGGCGAGATCGAGGCCTGGGCCGACGAACCCGCCGAGGACGAGGAGAACCCGGCCCTGCACCGGGCGGCCGTCGACGAGGTCTGGCCCCTGCCCCTGGACGAGGCGGCACTCGCCCGGCGCCGGGCCGCCGCCGAGACGGTCCTCGCCCACCTGGACGGCCTCGCCTCCCAGGCAGGCGGCCTCCCCGCCATCCCCGACACCTACGACGACCCGGACTGGCCGCCGCCCCCCGAGGGCGAGGAGGCACTCGCGGAGACAGCGGATCCCGACCGGACCGGGGACCCCGCCGACTGGGACTCCTGGACCACGGCCCGGCCCGCCGGCCCCCAGGACAGCCCCGTCGTCCCGCCGAACAGCCCCACGGTCCCGCACCAGGCGACGCCCCCCGAACAGCCTCGTGGCGCCGGCCCCGCCCGTCTCACGCCGGAGGAGGCCCGTACCGTCGCCTCCTGGGACCGCGACCTCGACGCGCTCACCGGCGAACTCCTGCGTGCCCGCGAGAGCGTCACCGACGTGCCTCTTCCCGCGTCGCTGACCGCCTCCCAGTTGCTGAGCCTGGCCGCCGACCCGGACGGCTTCGCACAGGAGCTGGCCCGGCCCATGCCCCGCCCGCCCCAGCCCGCCGCCCGCCGCGGCACCCGCTTCCACGCCTGGGTGGAGGCCCGCTTCGAACCGCTGACGCTGCCCCTGCTGGAACCGGACGACCTGCCCGGCAGCGACGCCGAGATCGCCGACGAACACGATCTGGAGTTCTTGAAGGACGCCTTCGAGCGCACCGAATACGCCCGCCGCACCCCGTTCCGCGTCGAGGCGCCGTTCCAGCTCTCGCTCGCCGGCCGGGTCGTCCGCGGCCGCATCGACGCGGTGTACAAGGAGGGCGACGGGCGGACGGCGACGTACGAGATCGTCGACTGGAAGACGAACCGCGCCGCCACGGCGGACCCCCTTCAGCTGGCGCTCTACCGCATTGCCTGGGCCGAGCAGCAGCACGTACCACCGGCCTCGGTGACGGCCGCCTTCCTGTACGTACGCACCGGCGAGGTCGTACGGCCCAAGGGGCTGCCGGACCGCGCGGCGCTGGAGAAGCTGCTGCTGGCCGAGCAGGTCGGTGACGAACCGCACGATCGGGGTGTCCGTGCGGGCCGATAGGCTCGTGGGCATGAGCCACCCCGTTGACAATGCTGTCAGCGCTGTCCGCACGTACATCGAGCAGCACCGCGCCGCCTTCCTCGACGACCTCGCCGACTGGCTGCGCATCCCGTCCGTGTCGGCCCAGCCCGACCACGCCACCGATGTGCGCCGCAGCGCCGACTGGCTCGCCGCCAAGCTGAACGAGACCGGTTTCCCGACCGCGGAGGTCTGGCCGACCCCGGGCGCCCCCGCGGTCTTCGCCGAGTGGCCCGCCCAAGACCCGCAGGCGCCGACGGTCCTCGTCTACGGCCACCACGACGTACAGCCCGCCGCCCGCGAGGACGGCTGGAACAGCGAGCCCTTCGAGCCCGTCGTCCGCGACAACCGTCTCTACGCGCGCGGGGCGGCCGACGACAAGGGGCAGGTGTTCTTCCACACGCTCGGCGTCCGCGCCCATCTCGCCGCCACCGGCCGTACCGCCCCCGCGGTGCATCTCAAGCTGCTGATCGAGGGCGAGGAGGAATCCGGCTCCCCGCACTTCCGCGCCCTCGTCGAGGAGCGCGCCGAGCGGCTCTCCGCCGACGCGGTGATCGTCTCCGACACCGGCATGTGGTCCGAGGACACCCCCACGGTCTGCACCGGCATGCGCGGCCTCGCCGAGTGCGAGATCCGGCTGCACGGACCCGACCAGGACATCCACTCCGGATCCTTCGGCGGCGCGGTCCCCAACCCGGCGACCGCCCTCGCCCGCCTCGTGGCCGCCCTGCACGACGAGCACGCGCGCGTGGCGATCCCCGGCTTCTACGACGGCGTGATCGAACTCACCGGCCACGAACGCGAGCTCTTCGCCGAGCTGCCCTTCGACGAGCGGCAGTGGCTGCGCACGGCCAAGTCGTACGCCGCCCACGGTGAAACCGGACACACCACCCTAGAGCGCGTCTGGGCCCGCCCGACCGCCGAGGTCAACGGCATCGGCGGCGGCTACCAGGGACCAGGCAGCAAGACGGTCGTCCCGTCGTCCGCCATGGTGAAGCTCTCCTTCCGCCTGGTCGCGGGCCAGGACCCGGACCACGTGGAGAAGGCCGTCCGTGCCTGGGTCGCCGAACAGGTGCCCCCGGGCATCCGCTGCGAGACCGACTTCGGTTCGGCCACCCGTCCCTGCCTGACGCCGCTGGACCACCCGGCGCTGCAATCCGTGGTCCGCGCGATGGGCCGGGCCTTCGGAAGACCGGTCCGCTTCACCCGCGAGGGCGGCTCCGGGCCGGCCGCCGACCTGCAGGAGGTCCTCGGCGCTCCGGTGCTGTTCCTCGGCATCTCCGTCCCGTCCGACGGCTGGCACGCCCCCGACGAGAAGGTGGAACTGGATCTGCTGCTCAAGGGTGCCGAAACCTCCGCCCACCTCTGGAGCGACCTGGCGGAGCACTGGCGTCACGCGCCCTGAGCCCACCGCACGGGGTCCGGGGCCCGACGGGCATCGCGCGCGGCACACTGGAAATGGCCGGTCCGCGCCGCCGAGCCCCTCCCGAACCCGGTCACCACCCGCCGTACGAACCGCTGAACCCGCCTGCCGAACCGAACCGCTCACCGGGGGAGTTGGAAGCACCCGTGACCACCTGGACCGACCACACCGCCGACCGTCCCGTCTCGCTCACCGCCCCGGGCGGCATCGACCGCGCCGCCCACCACCGCCTCGACGAGGCCTGGCTCGCGGCGGCGTGGAGTCACCCCTCGACGCGCTGCTTCGTGGTCTCCGGCGGCCAGGTCCTCATCGACGAGACGCCCGACGGGCGCACCGAGATCGTCATGACCCCCTCCTTCGAGGCCCCGCTCACCGAGGCACACCGCTACTTCCTGGGCACCGACGAGGAGGGGGTCAGCTACTTCGCCCTCCAGAAGGACTCACTGCCCGGCCGCATGGACCAGTCCGCGCGCCCGGCGGGCCTGCGGGAGGCCGGCCTGCTCCTGTCGCCACGCGACGCAGGTCTCATGGCCCACGCGGTGGCCCTGGAGAACTGGCAGCGCCTGCACCGGTTCTGCTCCCGCTGCGGCGAGCGCACCGTCATCGCAGCGGCCGGCCACATCCGCCGTTGCCCCGCCTGCGGCGCCGAGCACTACCCGCGCACCGACCCCGCGGTGATCATGGCGGTCACGGACAGCGAGGACCGGATCCTGCTCGGCCGCCAGATGCACTGGCCCGAGGGCCGCTTCTCCACCCTCGCCGGCTTCGTGGAACCCGGTGAGTCCATCGAGCAGTCGGTGCGCCGCGAGGTGCAGGAGGAGGCCGGTGTCACCGTCGGTCCGGTCGAGTACGTCGCCAGCCAGCCCTGGCCCTTCCCGTCCAGCCTGATGCTGGGCTTCATGGCCCGCGCCACCTCGACCGACATCAACGTCGACGGCGACGAGATCCACGAGGCCCGCTGGTTCTCCCGCGACGAGCTGGGCGCCGCCTTCGAGTCCGGCGAGGTGCTGCCGCCCTACGGCATCTCGATCGCGGCCCGCCTCATCGAACTCTGGTACGGCAGGCCACTGCCGACGCGCGGCGCCTTCTGATCCCGCAAGTCACCAGAGAACAGTGGGGGGGGGGGGGGCCCCGCCGGGGGGGGGGGGGGCCGCCCGGGGGGGGGGCGGGGCCGGGGCCCGGGGGCCGGGTGGGGTCCGGGGCCGGCGGGCGGTAGACTTCGGCGGTGTCGGACGCGTCCGCCGGTGTGGACTCCTGGGCGCCCGGGGACGCGGAGG
>NZ_JBICYB010000021.1:11153-122893 GCF_043200575.1 Streptomyces sp. NPDC048392 | reverse complement strand
ATCAAGGCGGCACTGCACGACCCGGAACTCACCGGCATCGCCACCAAGGGCGTACGCCAGAAGCTCACCGAATACGCCGAGCACCTCCCCGGACGGGGGACCAAGTGAGCCGCGGAAGCACCCCGCGCGGCGGGCGGCACCGCGGGGCGGACGGCACCCGGGTCGTGGTCGTCACCGGGGCGAGCGGCGGCGTCGGCCGGGCCACCGCCCGGGCCTTCGGCGCCGACGGGGCCGCCGTGGCCCTGATCGCGCGGGGCGAGCACGCCCTGGAGCGGGCGGCCCAGGAGGTCCGCGAAGCGGGCGGACGGGCACTGCCCCTGGTCGTGGACGTGTCCGACGCGGAGGCCGTGGACGCCGCGGCCGCCCGGGTGGAGGAAGAGCTCGGCCCGATCGACGTGTGGGTGAACGCCGCCTTCTCGACCGTCTTCGCGCCCGTGCCGGAGATCAGGCCCGAGGAACTGAGACGGGCCACCGAGGTGACCTACTTCGGCTTCGTCCACGGCACGCAGGCCGCCCTTCGGCACATGACGCCGCGCGACCGAGGCACCATCGTCCAGGTCGGTTCGGCCCTGGCCGAACGCAGCGTCCCGCTCCAGGCCGTCTACTGCGGGGCCAAGCACGCCATCCAGGGCTTCACCGAATCGCTGCGCTGCGAACTGCTGCACGACCGCAGCGGGGTGCGGGTGACCATGGTGCAGATGCCCGGGCTCAACACTCCCCAGTTCAGCTGGGTCCTCACCCGGCTGCCCCGCCATCCGCGCCCGGTGGCCCCCGTCTACCAGCCCGAGGTCGCCGCCGAGGCGGTCCTGTACGCGGCGGACCATCCCGAGCGGCGCATGTACTGGGTCGGCGGCTCCACCGTAGCCACCCTGCTCGGCCAGAAGCTCGCCCCGGGACTCCTCGACCGCTACCTGGCCCGCACCGGCTACGACGGCCAGCAGACCGATGACCCCGTCGACCCCTCCCGCCCGGTCAACCTCTGGAAACCGCCGGACGACACCGCTCCGGCCGACTACGGCGCGCACGGGGTCTTCGACGACGAGGCCCATCCGCGCAGCCTCCAGTTCTGGCTCTCCCGCCACCGCCGGCCACTCGCCCTGGCCACCGCCGTGACCGGGGCGGCCGCCGCGGCACTGGCGGGCAGCGTGCGTCGGCGCGCCGGCTGACCGCCCCGGAGACAGCACACCGGAAGCCGGGCCGCCCCTCGGGGTCAGTCCGGCTTCCGGTCGATGTTCCGGGTCCACCAGTGGTGCTCGCAGAACCAGTGCCCGACCATCGCGCCGCCGAAGACGACGAACCCGACCCCGATCAGCCACGACTCCACCACCAGCACGATGCCGACCGTGCCGTAACTGATGGCGTTGTTGAGGATGAGCGGCGTGAAGAAGAGGTACGAGAAGCCGCGCAGGCCGATCAGGCCCACGATCGTGGCCAGCGCTCCCGGCAGCAGGTCACGCCAGCGGACCTGGCTGCCCAGCAGGAAGTGCTGTCCCCACCAGAAGAACAGCATGCCGCTCGCGGTGGACAGCGCGATGCGCGCCGGCCCGTGCAGAGCGGTCCGCGTCAGTACCTCCTGGTAGAGGTAGGCGGTCAGCAGCACCACCCAGGTCATCTGGCGCCAGATGCGGTGCCAGGGGCCCGAGGGCAGCCCCCAGATGCGCTCGTAACCGTTCTGGACGCTCGCCGCGAAGGACACGCCGAAGACGGCGAGCAGGACACCGCCCCACACGCTCGTCGTGCCGACGACCTTGGTCGGCGGGCTGATGATGTCGGTCAGCACGCTGGCCGACCGCCCGGACAGCCCCATGCCGTCGGCCAGCCAGGAGGCGAAGCCCCCGCGTTCCAGCGGGTCGGCGGCGGCCACCACGATCAGCAACGGCGCCAGTGTGACCAGGGCGAGCGTGGCGAAGCCCATGGCCCTGTGCATCAGCTCCAGATCCCGGCCGCGCCGGACGAGGGCGGACGCCGCCAGCCGGTCCCACACGCGGTGGAACGGCCGCCACAACCGGTTCACGGGTGCTCCTCGGGCGTCCTTTCGATGGCTCGCCGACGGGAAACTGAGTGACCCGAGGGACGCTCGGACAAACGTGGGTACACCCGGACGGCGGCCCGGGGCCGGCCGGCACGGAACCGGCCCACGCGCTCAGGGGTCCGTGCGCTGCTGCTCGCGCATGCGCTCGTTGTGCCAGGCGATGGCGGCGCGTATCTGCGGCTCCTGCAGACCCGTGCGGCAGCCGAGCTGGTCCATGGAGAGGGCCGGCGGGCCGGTGGTCAGAGCCCGGGTGAGCTTCGCCGCCCACAGTTCCTCGTCCACGAAGGACCGGTGCGCGTATTCCTCCTTGATCACGTCGAAATGCTCGTCCGAGCAGGTGGTGACGAGCCGCAGCCCGTCGAACCACTCGTTGGTGGCGTGCACCGCGGAGGAGTCCGGCACGTTGCCGCGCACGGACTCGTCCTCGGGAAAAACTCTGGCGCACAGGTCGCACAGCTCCACGGGGACCGGCCGCTCGCTCCGGCGGCCCTTCCTGCCCTTGGGCTTCCACATCTTCCACATGGTCACTCCCGGGATGCCACACAGCGGTGTCGACGCCGGTTGTGCCGGTGCAGGGTCGGCGTCCGGAATGCCGGAGTTACCCGCGGGGCGGGAAGCAAACGCCCCGCGGGAGAGGGCCCGGCCGTGACCGGACGCGGTCAGGCGAGCCTGACCGGCAGTTCGAACAGGTCGTTCTGGGTGACCACGGGCTTGTTGCGCAGGTCCGCCGCCGGCACCGCCAGGTCCAGGTGCGGGAAGCGGGCGTAGAGCGAGGGGAGCGCCACACCGGCCTCCAGCCGGGACAGGGCCGCGCCGGGGCACACGTGCGGGCCGTGGCCGAAGGAGATGTGCCGGTTCCCGGACGTCCGGGTGATGTCGAACGCGCCCGCCGTCGGCCCGTGGGCCCGCTCGTCGCGGCCCAGCGCGCCGTACGACAAGATCAGCGCGTCCCCGGCGGGTATCACCCGGCCGCCCACCGGAACGTCCTCGGTGGCGAACCGGATCAGCACGTGCGAGGTCGGCGTCGACCAGCGCAGCGTCTCCTCGACCACGGCGGACCACTCCGCCCGGCCGGAGAGCACCAGGGCCCGCTGCTCGGGGTGGGTGGACAGGTTGACCACGGAGTTGACGACGAGCGAGATCGTCGTCTCGTGTCCGGCGGCCACCATCAGCTGCAGGGTCGAGACGATCTCCTCGTCGGTGAGGTGGTCACCGTTCTCGGAGGCCTGGATCAGCGCGCTGGTCAGGTCGTCGCCGGGCGCGGCGCGCTTCGCGGCGACCGTGTCGGCCATGATCGAGGCCAGCTCGGTGAGGGTCGCCACGACCTCCCCGGGCGGAGTCTGCGTCGAGAAGAACTTTTCGAACAGCACCTTCAGACGCGGCAGCCGCGCCTCCTCGATGCCCATCAGGTCGGCGATGACGTACATCGGCAGCGGGTAGGCGAAGGCAGCCTTGAGGTCGACGACGCCGCCGTCCGCGGGCAGCTCGTCGAGCAGCCGGTCGGTCAGCTCGGTGATCCGCCCCCGCATGTGCTCCACCCGGCGCACCGTGAGCGCCTGCGCCACGAGCGCACGCAGCCGGCGGTGCTCAGCGCCGTCCACGGTGAGCATCGAGCGGCCCGGGTTGGCCAGCCCGATCAGCGGCCAGTCCGCGGGGATCTCGCCGCGCCGCCAGGCGCCCCACACGTTGATGTCCTTGACCAGCCGGGGGTCCGTGAGCAGTGCCTTGGCCTCCGCGTGCCGGGTGACCGCCCAGACGGGCACGCCACCGGGCAGCTCCACGGCGGCCAGCGGTCCGGCCGCGCGCAGCCGGGCGCTCTCGCCGTCCAGGTCCGTGACGAACGGGTCCAGCGGGATCCGGGCTTCTTCGGTGCCGGTGGTCATGCTGACGTGCCTCCCAGGGCAGTGGTCGGGGTGAACCGCACGGGCAACGCGGTCAGTCCCCGCAGCCAGGGCGAGGGACGACGGGTGAGGGACCCGGCGGGCACCGCCAGGTCGATGTCCGGCAGCCGGTCGAGAACGACCTCGATACCCGTGCGCGCGACGACCTCGGCGACCTCCTGCGCGGGGAACGGGCAGCGGTGCTCGCCGTGGCCGAAGGAGAAGTGCGCGTTGTTGCCGCCGGTCAGCGCGGAGCCGTCGGTGCGGACCTGCGGGTCGGAGTTGGCGCCCTGCAGCCCGAGCAGCACCAGGTCGCCGGCGCGGATGCGGCGCCCGCCGAGCTGCGTGTCGCGGGCGGCCCAGCGGCCGGCCACGTTCTGTGTGGGCGTGTCCTCCCACAGCACCTCGTTCATGGCCTCCGCGACACTGTTGCGGCCCCCGAAGAGCGAGGCGGCGAAGCGGTCGTCGGTCAGCATCAGGCGCAGCGAGTTGCCGATCCAGTCCGCCGTGGGCTGGTGACCCGCGGCCATCATGACCATCAGGTCCTGGGCGACCTCCTCCTCGGTGAAACCGCTCTCGTCCGCCAGCATCCGGGAGGCGACGTCGTCGGCGGGCGCCGCCTTCCGGTCGGCCAGCAGCCGCGCCATCGACGTGGCCAGGTGCGTCTGGCCCGCGATGGCCCGCTCCCTGCCGTCGATCATGTCGTTGAGCGCGGTGACCAGTCCCGGACCCTGCTCGTCGGAGAAGCCGTACAGGCGGGCAAGCACCCGGACGGGCAGCAGCATGGCGTAGTCGCCGACGAGGTCCGCCTCACCCTTCGCGCACAGCCGGTCGACGAGTTCGTCGGCGAACCGCTCCGCGTGACCGCGCAGGACGTGCGGGTCGACGGCCTCCAGCGCGCCGCTGATCATGGCGGCGCGTTCGCGGTGCCGCTCGCCGACCGTGTAGAGGATCGACGGCTGCTTGCGGCCGATCATCGGCAGCAGCGGCCAGTCGTCCGGGATGTTCTCCCACTGGCTCCACAGGTCCGAGTCCCGGCTGAACAGCACCGGATCGCCGGTCACCTGGTGCAGCTCGCGGTAACCCAGCACCAGCCAGGCCGGGACGTCCCCGTCCAGCAGCACGGGCGTGACGGCACCGTGCTCGCGCCGCATCTGCCGGTACAGCAGGGCGGGTTCGGTCTGGAAGCGGGGGCCACTGAGCGGTACGGCGTCCTTGACGTCGCCGGCGTCGGTGCTCACACGAACTCCTGTCGGGGTGGGCCGGCTTGACCGGCGTAGCGGGCCCGCAGGTGCTCGACCAGCGCGATCAGCACCTGCTTGCTGGACTCGCGGGACCTGGCGTCGCAGGAGACCAGCGGCACCCGCGGGTCCAGGTCGAGGGCCTCGCGGACCGCCCCGGGCGGGTGCTCGGGGCCACCGAAGTCGTTGCAGGCCACGATGAACGGCGTGCCGTGGTGCTCCAGGCGGTCGATGGCGTACCAGGAGTCGTCGATGCGGCGGGTGTCGACCAGGACCACCGCGCCGAGCGTGCCGGAGAACAGCCGGTCCCACAGGAACCAGAACCGCTCCTGGCCGGGTGCGCCGAACAGGTACAGCACGTTGCGCGCGTCGAGGCTGATGCGGCCGAAGTCGAAGGCGACGGTCGTCGCGGTCTTGCCGCGCACCTCGCTGGTGTCGTCGACCGCCTCGCCGGCCTGTGTCATCGTCTCCTCGGTGTTGAGGGGACGTATCTCGCTGACCGAGCGGACCATGGTCGTCTTGCCGACGCCGAACCCGCCCACGACCACGATCTTCAGGCCGTTGTCGGCGGTCGCGCCCAGCGGGCTGCGCGCTGGGGTACGGGCGTCAGAGATTGCGGAGTCCAACGAGCACCTGCTCCAGGATGTCGGGATCGGGGACGGCTGCCGTGTACGGGTGGCGTGCGCTCACCCGGCCGGCGGCGTGCAGGTCGGAGAGCAGGATCTTGGTGATGCTCACCGGAAGCCGCAGTTCGGCGGCGATCTCCACCACGGCCGTGGGGGCCTCGGTCAGCCTCAGGATCGCCGTGTGCTCCGACTGCATGCCGGGCGTCGGCTCGCACTCGGCGACCACGAGGGTGACCAGGTCGAAGGGGTTGTCGGGGCCCGAGCTGCTGCGTCCCTGAGTGACCGTGTACAGACGGTCGGGCGCGTCGTCCCTGCCGGGGCGGCTCATGACGTGCGCGGCTGCGCGGTGAGGTGTTCGCCGAGTTGCTCGATGAGTTCGCTCATGTTGTGCCCGACGAGCCCCGCGTCCGCGTCCTCGGAGGTGACGACGGCGAGGTGCGCGCCCTCACCGGCCTCGACGATGAACAGGATTCCGCCGTAGAACTCGGTCATGGCCGAGCGCACCCCGCCGCTGCCGTCGCCGAACTCGACGGAGGCGCCGTGGGACAGCGACTGGATGCCGGCGGCGATGGCGGCCAGCTGGTCGGCCTGGTCGACGGAGAGTTCCGGAGTGCGGCACAGCTTGAGTCCGTCACGGGAGAGGACGAGCGCGTGGCGCGCGTCCGGCGTGCGCTCCAGGAGGCCCTCGATGAGCCAGGTGAGCTTCTCGTCGGCGGTGGTCGAGCCGGTCATGAAGTGGTGTCGCCTTCCGGGTGCGCGTGTGAGTGGGACGGTTGGTCGGGGGCCGTCTCGGCCGGTTCGGGGGCGGCGGGTTCCGTCCGGGGGCCGCTGTCCCGCGCGGGCGCGGTGGTCGTCCTCACGGCCTGGCGGAAGCTGCTGAAGCGGGCCGCGCGTGCCTTCGCGTCGTCGGCGGGCGGCGTGGCGCGCGGCTCGGGGGCCCGGGCGGCGGCCCGGGCGCGTTCGGCGGCGGCGAGGGTACGGCCGCGGCGGCGCTTGGGCAGCCCCGCGGACGCCTCGTCCGGCACTGCCTCCGGGGCCTGGTCCCGGTCCCGGCTCGGGTCCTGGCCCCAGCCGTGGTCCCGGTCCCGGCTCCGGTCCCGGTCCGCCAGGCCGTGGACGGGCAGCGGCTCGGGGGCCGTACCGACGGGGGAGGGCTCGAACCCGGGCGCGGGTTCGGCGGCGGGCGGTGTGGGAGTACGGGGCAGGCCGGCCGGGGCAGCCGGGGCCGCCGCCGGAGCGGCGGAGACGGCGGGGCCGCTCAGGATGTCCTGGGGGACGAGCAGCAGGACGCCCGTCCCGCCGCGCGCGGACGGGCGGAAGGACACCTTCAGCCCGTACTTGGCCGACAGCCGCCCGACCACGGCGAGGCCCAGCCGGGTGCCGGTCAGGCCGCCGAGCCCCGCCGTCTCACCGGCCACCGCCTGCCGGGCCCGCCGCAGCTGCACCTCACCCATCACCAGTCCGCTGTCCTCCACGGACACGATGACCCCGGCAGGCACCTCCTCCACGTACACGTGGACCTCCGCGGTCGGCGGGGAGAAGTTCGCGGCGTTGTCCAGCAGTTCGGCCAGGGCGTGCATGACGCCCTCGGCGGCGTGACCCGCGACCGCCGTGTCGCTGGCGGAGTGGACGCGCACCCGCTGGTAACCGGCGATACGTCCCATGGCGCCGCGCAGGATGGACTCCATGCCGATGGGCCGCGCCCAGCGGCGGCCGGAGCGGGCGCCCGTGAGGACGGCGACGGAGTCGGCGAGCCGGCCCGCCTGCGCGGTGCGGTGGTCGAGGTGGAGCAGGTCGGCGAGGACCTCCTCGTCGCTGTGCCGCTCCTCCATGGCGCGCAGGTCGGCGAGCATCCCGGTGGCCAGCGCCTGCATCCGGCCGGCCGCGTTCGCGGTCGCGGAGACGGCGGCGGCGCGCTCCCCGGTCGCCTTCGCGAGCCGCGCGCGCAGTCGGGCGGCCTCCTCGGTGAGCCGTGCGACCTCCTGGTCCCGTTGCCCGGCGAGACGTGCGCGCTCCTGCTCGAAACCGTCCGCGAGTCGCTCCCGCTCGCGCTCGAAGTCGGCGGCGAGGACGCTCCGTTCCCGCTCGGCCTCCGCGACGAGGCGGGCCCGTTCGGCGTCCGCCTCCGTCCGCAGCCGCTGCTGCTCCCGTTGTGCCCGCTCGGCCAGCCGCCCCCGCTCCCGGGCGAGGCCGTCCGCGTCCGTGCGGGCGGCTTCCAGCAGCCGGCGGGTGGCCCGTTGCGCACGGACGGCGTGCACGGCCAGCGTCACGGCCGCGCAGAGCAGGATCGCCCCGGTACCGGCGCCCAGTCCCAGCGGAAGGCGTACGGAGGAAGGCGCGGCGGCGACGGCACCGGCGACGACGAGCGCCGCCACGACGGCGCACGGCAGGGCCACTGCCGCGAGGGCGCGGGGAGCGGGTCGGTCGCCGGGGCGGGCGGGCGCGGTCATCAATCGGGTCCTCGCCAGGCCGCCGGAGCGGCCCTCGTGTCGTCCAACGGGGCGCGTGCGAGCAGCGGGCTCTCACACGGCACTCAACTGGCGATCACTATACGAGAGTTCGTGATCGAAACGAGAGGAACTCGTGCAATCCCTGCTCGTTCTCTTGCATACCGCTCAGGGCAGGCCGCCCCGCTCGCAGACCCTTCGGGCCACGTCCCGCAGTTTGACGTTGTGATCCTGCGAGTACCGGCGCAGGGCGGCGAAAGCCTGCTCCTCGCTGAGGCGGTGGCTGCCCATGAGGATGCCCATCGCCTCGCCGATGGTGTGGCGGGTGCCGATGGCCTCCTGCAGCTGGGCGTGCGTACGGGCGCTGGAGAAGGCGACCGCGGCGTGGGACGCCAGCAGCCAGCCGGCCGTCTGGTCGGCCTCGGTGAACGCGCCGGGCCGATAGGAGTACAGGTTCAGTGCGCCGAGGTTCTCGTCCTCGGTGAACAGCAGGAATCCCATCATGCTGCCGAGGTTCAGCTTGCGTGCCTCGGGCACGTACTTGGGCCAGCGCCGTGCCTCGTCGGTGAAGTCGGCGATCCGGAACTGGCGCTCCCCCTCGGGGGTGCGCGCGGCGTCGAAGCACGGGCCTTCCCCGACGCGTCCCTGCAGGGCGTCGCTGTCGATGACCACCTGTGCCGTGGGGGCCAGCGACCGCACCCGGTTGTGGCGCAGGATGAGGATGCCGGCGGCGTCACAGTCGTCCACCAGCTCCGTGGCCGAGGCGGTGATCCGTTCGAGGGTGTCGTCCAGCGATTCCTGAGCCAGCAGATCGCGGGCCAACGAGGCCATCTGCTGGGCGAACTCGCGCCAGTCGTCCATGGTGTCCTCTCCCTCGCTCCCTGGAGGAGTGCCCACCGTACGGCCGGACGCAACAGAGAGGGGCTGAAGGCCAGTCTTGTTCATGCTACATCTAAATGCATAAGGTGCTTATGGATACGCTACTGGAGGGCGTGACCCCCGAGGACCCGGCCCCGGACGGCACGACACCGGACGGCCTGATCATCGCCGTGGAGCAGATGATCCGGTACGTACGCCAGAGCGCCAGGGCCGGCGGCCTGAGCACCGCCGCCTCCTCGACGCTGGCCAGGCTGAGCCGCGAGGGGCCGCAGCGCCTGACCGAACTCGCCAGGGCCGAGGCCGTCTCCCAGCCGAACATGACCCAGCTCGTCACGCGCCTGGAACGCGCGGGACTGGCCCGGCGCACCGCCGACGCGAGCGACGGCCGTGGAGTACTCGTGGCCGTGACCTCCACCGGGCTGGAGGTCCTCGCGCGGCGACGCGCCGAGCGCGCCCGGGCTCTCCAGGAGCTCATGGCGGACATGACCGGGCCGGAGCAGCAGGCCACCGGCACCGCGCTCCCGGCCCTGGCCCGGGTCATCCGCCACCGTCAGGACACCACGGAGGAAGACCGCGCATGAGTGCACCGCAAGGACAGGGCCCGGCGCGGGGAAAGGGCGCACCGGACGGCAGGCCCGCCGGCCCCTTCCGGCAGCCCGGGGCGGTCTGGGCCGTCGCCTTCGCCTGCGTCATCTCGTTCATGGGCATCGGCCTGGTCGACCCGATCCTGCCGGCGCTGGCCGACAGCCTGCACGCCACCCCCAGCCAGGTCTCCCTGCTGTTCAGCAGCTATCTGATCGTCACCGCCGTCGCCATGCTGATCGTCGGCTGGGTCTCCAGCCGCATCGGCGCCAAGCGCACCCTGGTCACCGGCCTGGCGATCATCGTCGTCTTCGCCGCCCTGGCGGGCACCACCGACTCCATCAACGGCATCGTCGGCTTCCGGGCCGGCTGGGGACTGGGCAACGCCCTGTTCATCGCCACCTCGCTCGCGGTCATCGTGGCCTCCGCGAGCGGCGGCTTCGGCGGCGCGATCATCCTCTACGAGACCGCCCTGGGCCTCGGTATCGCCGTCGGCCCCCTGCTCGGCGGTGAACTCGGCGCCATCAGCTGGCGCGGCCCCTTCTTCGGCGTCGCCGTTCTCATGGCCGTCGCCCTGATTGCCACCATCGCCTTCGTACCCGACCTGCCCAGGCCCGAGCGGGTCACCTCGCCGCTCGCCCCCCTGAGGGCGTTGCGCCACCGCGGCCTGCTCACCCTGGGCATCATGGCCCTGCTGTACAACTGGGGCTTCTTCACCATGCTCGGCTACGCCCCGTACCCGATGGAGCTGGACGCCCACCGGCTCGGCCTGGTCTTCACCGCCTGGGGACTGCTGGTGGCCGCCTTCAGCGTCTTCTTCGCCCCGCGCCTGCAGGCCCGCTTCGGCACCGCACCGGTCCTGTACGCCAACCTGCTCGGCCTCGGCATCGTGATGGCCGTCATAGCCGCCGGCGTCGGGAGTCCCACGACCGTCGTCGTCGCGGTCATCGTCAGCGGTGCCTTCATCGGCATCAACAACACCCTCACCACGCAGGCCGTCATGCTGGTCTCACCGGTCGAGCGCCCCGTGGCCTCCTCAGCGTACGGCTTCCTGCGCTTCATCGGTGGCGGACTGGCCCCCTACGTCGCCGGAAGGCTCGCCGACGCCACCGACCTGAGCGTCCCCTTCTACCTCGGCGCGGCCACCTTCGTGCTCGCCGTCCCCGTGCCGGCGGCGGTCACCGGCTGCTCCGGCAGGCGGAGGCGGGCGCCGGTGACGCCGAACCGGTGGCACCGTCACTCACCCCCGTCGGCGCGACTGCCCCGGCCGGCGCGAGGCCCGTCGTCGTCGCCGTCGGTGCCCACCCGGCGGCGGCCGCCATCGTCGACAGCGCGGCACGTCTCGCCCGCGACACCGGAAGCCCCGTCGAGGTCGTACACGTGCGGCAGACCACCGTCGTCGAGGAACAGGCCGCCGACACCGAGACCGACGCGGAGGCGCAGGCCGCCGTCAGCGCGCACCTCGACCGGATCAGCGGCACCGGTGCCGCCGCCACCGGCCAGATCCTCACCAGTACCGGCGATCACGCCGCCGCGGGCCGCGCCCTGGCCAGGCACGCCGCCGAGGCGGGGGCCCGTACGGTCGCGGTCGGCCGTTCGCCGCGCGGTCCGCTGGCCCAGTTCGCGGACGGCAGCTTCACCGGCGCCCTCACCCACGCCGCCCCTTGCACCGTCGTCCTCGTCGACCCCGACGAGGACCCCCGGCCCCTGACGGCACGCTCCCTGACGGAGCTGCGTACCCAGTCGCGCTGAACGGCCGGTGCGGGAGGCGGGCCGGCCGAGCGGCCGGTGCGGTGGCCAAGGGGGCGTCCCGGGTCATGAGCCCGTCACCGGGGCGGTGCCGGTGACGGGCTCACAGGGGCCGGTCTCGTTCCGCGTCAGTCCCGGCCGGCCGCAGCCGGCCGGCGGCTTTCGGCGGCTGGACGCGCATACCGGGGCGGCGCCGGTGCACGGTCAGGTACGTCACCCCGTCCGGCCCGGCGAGCACGGCCCGGGCCGAGCCGTGGGGCAGCCAGGTCAGGACGCCCGTGCGCAGGGGGTGTTCGCCGTCGGTGCAGTCGAGGCGGGCCTCGCCGCCGAGGACGAGGAGCAGGACGTCGAGGTCCGGCTCCGTGTGCGTGTCCACCCGTCCCCCGCCGGGGAGACGGACGACGTTGGAGTCGAGCTGCCGACCGGGTTCCGTCAGTTTCCACAGGGCGCCGGCCGGTGCTTCGCCGTCGCCGAGGGACGCCAGCTCCCCCGTGTCGCACAAGACCCGGGGGAGAGGAGGGGCGGCCGCCCTGCCGGAGGAACCGCCGTCTTGCGCTGCCATCAGGTACCGCCGTTCCGAGTGCCCAACCGTGCCTGTACGCCGCCCTGTCGGGCGGTGCGCTCCGGGCGGCCGGTCGAGTGGCGCACTCCACAGGGACGGTGTCCGGGGCAAAGGCGAATCTAACATGCGTATTTGATAGCGTCCTGGTGTGCGGCTGACGAAGTTCACCGACCTGGCGCTGCGCTCCGTGATGCGCCTGGCGGTCGTGAGAGACGGTGACGAACCACTGGCCACCCGAGAGGTGGCCGAGGTCGTCGGTGTGCCGTACACGCACGCGGCGAAGGCCATCACCCGCCTGCAGCACCTCGGCGTGGTGGAGGCGCGGCGCGGTCGCGGCGGCGGGCTGACGCTGACCGACCTGGGGCGGCATGCCTCGGTGGGCTGGCTGGTGCGCGAACTCGAGAGCGACGCCGAGGTGGTCGACTGCGAGGGCGGCAGTCCGTGCCCGCTGCGCGGGGCCTGTCGGCTGCGTGGCGCGCTGCGCGACGCCCAAGGGGCGTTCTACGCCGCGCTCGACCCCGTGACCGTGACCGACCTGGTGGCCTCACCGACCGGTCCGGTTCTGGTCGGCCTGACGGACCGCCCCTCGGGGTGACGGCCGGCCGACGACCGCACCGCGGCACCGTCCGTCCCGGTCAGTACGTCGGCGTCCAGGCCGAACTGCCCGGCGGCGCCCGGCAGATGCGCCAGTACAGTCTGTCCGCCGCGCCCGGCCGGCCCGATCGGCGCATCACCGGCAAGCGCGTCCGGGGCGACGGGCAGCCGGACGGCGAGGTCTCCTCCTGGTTGCACGCGAACGCCCGCAGGGGCGACGCGCTGACCGGGTCCGCGCCGTTCGGCGACCTGGGCCTGGCGGAGCAGGACGGCCCGCTCCTGCCGGCCTCCGCCGGCATCGGCGTCACCCCCGTGCTGGCGATGCTCGGCCACCTGGCCGCCGTCGGCGCCACCCGCCCGGTGACCGTCGTGCACGCCGACCGCGCCCCGGACCACCACGCCGACCGGCGGGAGCAGCTCGACCTGATACGCGCGCTGCCCGACGCCCGGCTCCACCTGTGGTACGCGGAGCCCGGCGACCGGGCACCGGAGGCGTCGACCGGCCGCGCCGACCCCACCGGCGTCGACCTGCCGGAGGATCTCACGGCCTACCCGCGCGGCCCGGTGCCCTTCATGCGCGCCGTCCGCGGCGATCCGCTGCGCCGCGGGGTGCCCGCCGAGTCCATCCACTACGAGGTCTTCGGCCCCGACCTCTGGCTCGGACGGCAGTAGCGGCAGTAGCGGCACGAGGAGCGGGAGGGCGGTCGGGTGCCCACGGGCCGGGCACCCGGCCGCCGCGGAAGTCCCGCACGCGCGTTAGGCCGCCGCGGTGAACGCGGTACTGATCGCGGTGTCGACCCGGGCGTGCACGACCAGGCGCGGGCCGACGGTGTCGGCGTTGTTCTCCAGCAGCCGCCGGACCGGCGCGCTGTGGGTCACGGCGGACATCAGGACGCCGAGCCGCCCGCACCACTGATGGGCCCTGAGCACGGCGCTGACCGCGGCGTGTCCGGCCGCCGCATCGGTCAGGACGATGACGACGGGGGTCGGCTGATGGGCGTCGACCAGGTTGGTGATGTACGTGGTCAGCGCGGCCCGCCCGTCGATTCCCGGGTCCTGGTCCACCGTGATGACCAGGACCCCATGCTCCAGGGTGTGGGACAGCATTGCGGCCTCCGATCCGTCGCCTGGTGGCGAAGTTGTGTTCAGTGAAGGTGCCCAGTCCCGCGTCCGCAATGCGCCCCGCGCGCCGGGCCGGGCGGCCCGCCGCCCCTCCGGCACTGAGTACGATCGTCCGGTCCGCCCCCGACCTCCGCCGATCGCCGCTGGGAGCCCCCGAACCGTGCCCGCCCTCCTGCCTCCGCCCCGTACCGGGGCCCGTCTGCTGGACCCGGAGCGCCTGACCCGGGTGGAGGACGGCGAGCGGCTGCACGCCCTGCTGTGGCGCCCGGGGCCGGGCTGGCGGATGGCCAGCAGTGCCGTGCTCGGCGGCGGGCTCGCCGAGCACGCGTGGGTGCTCAACGCCCAGGTCGCCCACGGCTACCGGCGCACCGATCCCGCCCGGCACCTGGCCGGCCTGGCCCGTGCCGCCGGTGCCCGCGGGTCCGGGGTGGGCCTGCTGACGGCCGCCGACGTGTCCGCCTTCGCCCGGGCGCGGGACGGCGGGGCCGAGGCCGTGGTGACCGCCGGCGTCTCGGTCCGCGGTTGGGCGGCCGGGCCCGAGGAGGGCGCCACCCGGGCCGCGCCGCCCGGAACGATCAATATCGTCGCCGCGCTGCCCGTCGCGCTGAGCGACGCCGCCCTGGTCAATGCGGTGATGACGGCGACCGAGGCCAAGGTCCAGGCGTTGCTGGACGCCGGTCTCGACTGCTCCGGCACGCCCACCGACGCCGTGTGCGTCGCCGCCCGCACCCCGCGCGAGGGGGCCGAGGGGCACGCCTTCGCCGGCCCCCGCTCCGAGTGGGGCGCCCGGCTCGCCCGGGCCGTCCACCGGGCCGTGGGAGACGCGCTGCCCGCCGTCTCGTGAAGCCCGGGGCCGTTGCAGAGGTCCCGTGCCGGACCGCCAGCACCCGCGGGGTCTGCGCCGCGGCGGGCAGCACCCGCGGGGTCTGCGCCGCGGCGGGCAGCACCCGCGGGGTCAGCGCCACGGCGGGCAGCACCCGGGCCACGGCGCGGCGCACCCACGCCGTCGCACCCCGCGCGGGACCGACGGCGCTCCACCCGGCCCACAGCGCCGACCGCCGAGCACCACGCACCACGCGGTCCAGGTGATGTCGGCGACGCGGCTGCGCTGCCCGGTGCCCGGCCACGGATCGCCGAGACCGCTGCCCGCGGGGCCTTCCGCTCGGCCACGCCGGGCCCCTTGGAGGTGTCACTGGAAGGTGAACTCCCGCCAATCGCGGGGAGGCTGCGCAAGCGGCAAGGGATCACGCGTGCGCGTGCGCGTGGGCGGCCCGGCCGGGCCGCCCACGCGGGTGTCCGCCTCCAGTGGTCAGCGCTGAGAGGTCTTCTGCAGCGCCTTGTCGAGGGCGGCCTTGAAGCCGTTGGCCCACAGCTGGTTGACCCGGCTGCGCTCGTTGGAGTTCGGGTAGGGGTTGGTGCAGGACGTGCCCGGGCCGCCGCCCGACATCAGCTCGCTGCACGGTCCGGAGTAGTGGTCGGGCAGGCCGAGCACGTGCCCGGTCTCGTGGGCGGTCACGCGGGTCGAGTTGTACTGCTGGTTCTGCCGGTAGTCGAGGAAGATGTAGCCGCTGCCGTGTCCGTTCGTGGAGGCGTACGAGCCGCGCGAGTCGTTGCCCTCGTAGTACGCGAAGTCCGCGCCGGAACTCGACTCGGCGAGCCGCACGTTGGACACCGAGCCGTTCCAGATCTGGGCCGAGCGGGATATCTGCGAGCGGAAGCTGGGCGCGTAGGCGGTGCTGTAGTAGACGGTGACGGCCGCCGCCGCCGACGCCGACGGGTTGACGGCGCGCTTCTTGGCGACCGACTTGATGACCGCCTCGAAGAACGCCCGGTTGGCCGCGGCGTCCTCACCCGAGCCGGCCTTGGGCTCGTAGCCCAGGTGGGCGCCCTGGGCCGGGGCCTGGGGCGCGGCGACCGTCGCGGCCGGGGCGCCGAGCACGGCGGCCGTCAGGCCGAGACCGACCGCGGTGGAGAGCAGGGGAAGGCTGATGCGCATCGATGACTCCTTGCGTGGGGGAGTGGGGAGAAGTCGTCACCGGTGAGTGTGGAGCGTCCATGAGCCCGCTGTGATGATGGCAACAGGCGATAGGGCCGGGCTATCACCCGCGCGCGACCCACCGGGTGCCGCTTCGACCGGAGTGCAGAACTCGCCCTGATCCGACGCCTTTTGTTCACCTGGCGCAACCAACTGTTCCGCTTTACGCTCCCTGCATGGAGCTCGAGGTGAGGCATCTACGCGCGCTGTGCGCCATCGCCGACGCCGGCAGCCTGCACCGGGCGGCGCGCCAACTGGGCGTCGCCCAGCCCACGTTGAGCACCCAGCTGAGCCGCATCGAACACGCCCTGGGCGGCCCCCTGTTCACCCGCGAACGCACCGGTTGCCGCCCCACCCCGCTCGGCCGCACCGTGCTCGGCCGGGCCCGCCCGCTGCTGACCGACATGAGCACCCTGGTCCGCGAGGCCCGCGCCGCCGCGGCCGGCGGCGACAGCAGGCTGCGGATCGGCTCCACGGCCAGCCGCGCCCTCGCCGGCTGGCTGCGCCGGCTCAGACGGCCGGGCCTGGAGCCCACCCTGCAGATGGACGTCTCCGCCAACGCCCTGCTGCGCCGGGTCGCCGACGGACAGCTCGACGTCGCCTTCGTGCACGAGGTCGAGGGCAGCCCCCTGCACATCCCCGAGGGCCTGCGACCACGGGTCCTCGTCGAGCGCGAACCGCAGTTCGTCATGCTGCCCGCCGACCACCCCGCGGCCGTCCGGCCCGTCGTCAGGCTCGCCGACCTGGCCGACGACCGGTGGATGATCGACCCCACGGTCGACGGCGAATGGGACGGCGTGCACCGCATGCTGCGCGCCGTCGGCCTCAACCCGCGCGTACTGCACGGCGATTACCACACCGCCGCCTCCCTCGTCGCCACCGGCGAGGTCGTCACCGTCTGCCAGCCCAGCTCCCAGGCCCGTCCCGACATGGCGGTACGACGCCTGTACGGCGATCCCCTGGGCGTACGCCTGCTGCTGGCCGCCCGCACCCGGGCCGAGCTGGACGCCGTCTTCCCGGCGCTGGAGGACGCGTACTGGGAGGTCGCCCGCCAGTCCACCGCGTACCGGGAGTGGCTGGAAGGGGCCGGGGTCCGGATGCTGCCCGGCTGCCCGGTGGGCGCCGCGGGAAGCGGACGGGTCGAGTTCGTGCGGGCTCGCTGAGCGGCCCCGCCCCCGGCCAATCGAGTGATCTTCACACCGGACCGGTGTGTCTCCGTGACGGAATGGTTACGGACAGCATCATGAGCTCTGCACGACGACTCCCGCCGCTGCGTTCGCTGGCCGTGATGGGTGCCCTGGGCACCTCCGTTCTGCTGCTGACCGCCTGTACGAACGCCGACACGACACGCTCCAGCGTCGCCGAGGCGGCCCCGACCGCCTCCCCTTCCGCGTCCGCCACCGATTCCACGTCCGCGTCACCCTCCGCCTCGTCCGGCTCTCCGTCGGCCTCGATGAACGAGGACCGGACCGAGCGCAAGGACCTCGTCACGGCGACGAAGGTCACCTGGGACAAGGCGGCCGACACCGCCGTCAAGGAGGTCCCCGACAGTAAGCTCGTGGACCTCGAACTCAAGCGCACGGAGGCCGATGCCACCGCGTCGCCGACCGGTTCGCCGAGCCCCAGCATGCCGAACCCGGCCCCCAGCCAGGGCGCTCCCGAGTGGGAGGCCAAGGTCGCCGAGTCCGACGGCACCGTGCACCGGATCGACATCGACGCGGTGACCGGCAAGGTCTTCCGTACCCAGGTCGACCCGGACCAGGACGCCGACGACAAGACCCAGATGTCCAACTGGCTGGACAAGGCCAAGCAGACGCCGCAGCAGGCGGTCAAGGCCGCCACCGCCAAGACCAAGGGCACCGTCACCCACGTCGAACTCGGCGACAACGACGACCAGCAGGTCGTCTGGGGTGTCGACGTGGTGTCGACCGACAACTGGAACAAGACCACCGTCGACGTCGACGCGGCCAACGGCAAGGTACTGAGCCAGGACGTCGACAGCGACTGACACACACCTCCCCGGACACCGACGGGAGCGGCCGGCCGCACGGGCCCGCCGCTCCCGTTCTTCGTGCGGTCAGTGCCCTCAGTGCCGCCGGCGCAGTCAAAGCCGTCACGGCCCCGCACAGCCGCCGACCGTCAGGGCCTCACACGGCGGGCGCCGCGGGCGCGGTGGCCGGTGCGGCCTCCGCCGGTTCGCCGCCCGTGCCGCGCGGCAGCGTCGTCACGGCCAGGAAACCGCGGACCGCCATCGCCGCGAAGAAGTAGAAGCCCCACGGATGGGCGACCCCCGAGGCGACCAGCGCGCCGGTGATCGACGGGCCGACGATCGAGCCCATCCGGCCGATCCCGGACGCCGAACCGAGCGCGGTGCCGCGCACGGAGGCCGGGTAGAAGTGCGTCACGCAGGCGTAGACGAGCACCATGGCCGAGAAGACGAACACGCCGGTGAAGAAGACCACGACGTTGAGCAGCAGGTCGCTCTCCATCCTGATGCTCAGGCACGCCAGCATGGCCACCGAGACGGCGAACCAGACCATGGTGATGCCCTGATGCCCTGATGCCCCGTCGGTCGGCGACGAACCCGCCGAGGACCAGACCGACGACGCCGCCGATGTTGAGCACGAGGAGCTGGGTGACGGCCGTCGGCACGGGGTACCCGGCGTCGTTCATCAGCTTCGGCAGCCAGGTGTTGAGGCCGCTGGCTGGTGCGGTTCGTGGCGGAGGAGCTGGGCGAGCGGGTGAGTCCGGCACAACTGCCGCCGACCGCGGCCCGCTGACGGGCGGTCGGAACGACACCGCCCGGCCGCCGTCCGGGGCGCGGTCAGGATCACCGCCGTGACGGCACCGGAACCGACCGTCCTCGCCCCGCCGGGCTCCGCACACAGCGAAGGCCGTGTTCACCCTTCGGTGCGTCAGGGCCCTGACCCCACAGTGCCGTTGGGCGTCCGACGGCCTTCGCGCACCCGGACGCGGCGTTCGTGTTTGCCGTCGCGGTGCGGGGCAAGGCGGTGTCCATGAGCGATCCGAACAAGAACACGAACAAGAACCCCACCAGTACCCGGACCGCCGAGTCCAAGGCTCGGGGCGCCGCCGAGAAGGCGACCGCACCCGTCTCGCGGGCGAGCCGGGCCGCTACCGACAAGGCCGGTGGCGCCGCGTCGGCGGCCAAGGCCGGCGCCCAGCGTTCGGCCGATGCCGCGAACGGTGCCGTGCAGACGGCCGCCAAGGGTGTCGCCGCCGGCCGCCGGGCCGCCGTCGCCACCTCGGGCCAGGTCGCGGCCACCGCCAAGACGGCTTGGACCGTCATCGCCGACCGCAAGCTCGTCGCGGCCGGCGTGGGCGCCGGCATCACCGCCGTGAGTGCCGCGTCGTACGCCGTGGGCCGCCGCGCCGGACGTCACACCCACGGACCCCTCACCCGTCTCACCGGCGGCCGGATCTGACACCGGCCGCCCGGCCGCACGGCGGGACCGTCGCTCCCGGCACCCTTCCCGCCCCCGGCGCTCGTCCCGGACACGGCCGGAACGCGCGGCACCACTGCCCGGACAGGGGAAGATGAGACCGCGAGCGAAATCCCGACCGACGCGGAGGAGTGGGCGCATGCAGCACGACCGAGCCGGCAAGCCGGCCGGCCCCGAGGATCTGATCGACGTAGCCCGGCTGGTGACGGCCTACTACGCCCTGCACCCGGACCCGGCCGAACCCGCCCACCGCGTGACCTTCGGCACGTCCGGGCACCGGGGTTCGTCCCTGGCGGCGGCCTTCAACGAGGACCACATCGCCGCCACCAGCCAGGCCATCTGCGAGTACCGCTCGGCACAGGGCACCGACGGCCCGCTCTTCCTGGGCGCCGACACGCACGCCCTGTCCGAGCCCGCGAGGGTCACCGCACTGGAGGTGTTCGCCGCCAACGACGTGACCGTCCTCATCGACAGCACGGACGGCTACACCCCCACCCCCGCCGTCTCGCACGCCATCCTCACCCACAACCGGGGCCGCACCTCGGGCCTCGCCGACGGCGTGGTCGTCACCCCCTCGCACAACCCGCCCGCCGACGGCGGCTTCAAGTACAACCCGCCGAACGGCGGCCCCGCGGGCTCCGACGCCACCTCCTGGATCCAGGACCGGGCCAACGAGATCATCGCCGCGGGACTGAAGGACGTACGGCGGGTCACCCACGCGCGGGCGCTCGCCGCGCCCGGCACCGGACGCTACGACTTCCTCGCCACCTACGTCCGCGACCTGCCGAGCGTTCTGGACCTCGACGCCATCCGCTCGGCCGGCGTGCGCATCGGCGCCGACCCGCTGGGCGGCGCGTCCGTCGCGTACTGGGGCCGGATCGCGGAGCAGCACCGCCTCGACCTGACGGTGGTCAATCCCCTCGCCGACCCGACCTGGCGGTTCATGACCCTTGACTGGGACGGCAAGATCCGCATGGACTGCTCCTCGCCGCACGCGATGGCCTCACTCATCGGGCAGCGCGACCGCTTCACCATCGCCACGGGCAACGACGCCGACGCGGACCGCCACGGCATCGTCACCCCCGACGGCGGTCTGATGAACCCCAACCACTACCTCGCCACCGCCATCGCCTACCTCTACGCCCACCGCACCGAGTGGCCGGCCGACGCGGGCGTGGGCAAGACGCTGGTGTCCTCCGGCATGATCGACCGGGTCGCCGCCGACCTCGGCCGACGGCTGGTCGAAGTGCCGGTGGGCTTCAAGTGGTTCGTGGACGGACTGGTCGACGGCTCCCTCGGCTTCGGCGGTGAGGAGTCCGCCGGGGCGTCGTTCCTGCGCCGGGACGGCTCCGTGTGGACCACCGACAAGGACGGCATCATCCTCGCCCTGCTCGCCTCCGAGATCACCGCCGTCACCGGCAGGACGCCCTCCGAGCACTACGCCGCGCTCACCGCCCGCTTCGGCGAACCCGCCTACGCCCGCATCGACGCACCCGCGACCCGCGAGGAGAAGGCCCGCCTGGCCAAGCTGTCCCCGGCCCAGGTCGCCGCCGACACCCTCGCCGGGGAGCCGGTCACCGCCGTCCTCACCGAGGCGCCGGGCAACGGGGCCCCCATCGGCGGCATCAAGGTGACCACCGAGAACGCCTGGTTCGCGGCCCGCCCCTCCGGCACCGAGGACGTCTACAAGATCTACGGTGAGTCCTTCCTCGGCGCCGGCCACCTCCGGCAGGTGCAGGACGAGGCCAAGCTCGTCGTCCTCGGCGCCCTGGGCGGCTGACACCGTACCGCCGACGCCTCAACGGAGTCCCCGGGCGGTCGGTGACGGCCGGCCCGGGGAACGGCCACGGTCAGCCCGCGGATCTCGTAGCCGCCGATCGCCTCCCGGAAGGCGACACGCGGCTCGCCGCTCATCCGGACGCCGTCGAGGGCGAACAGGCGGCTGAGGAAGACGTCGGTCTCCAGCAGCGCGATGTGCGCCCCGGGGCACCGGCGCGGCCCGTCGCCGAAGGAGAGCCCCGCACCGATCCCCTCCGCGCGGTCCGGGCGAACGAGCAGCGGATCGACGCCCACGGCCTTCGGGTCGGCGCCGGCGTCGTCCAGGTGGACCTCGACGTACTCGCCCGGTCCTCACGGTCACCGGCCCTCCCGGGCAGGGCAGGTCCACGGTCCCGGTGGACCTACCCTGCCCGGGAGGGCGCCCGATGACGGGCTCCAGCCGCAGCAGCTCCTGGAGCACGCCGGGGCGCCCCGCCTCGTCCGCCGACCGGTAGCGGCCGAGCAGCTCGGCGTCCGGGAACAGGTGCCAGGCGGCCGGGCAGACGAACTCGCGGGTGGTGACCACGCCGGCCGTGGCGAACGTCCGGCACCCACCCAGGATCTCGGCGTCCGAGCGGCCTTCCGCGATCAGGTGGGAGATCAGATCGTCGTGCGCACGGCGGCGGTGCGCACAACGGCGGTGCGCACGGATCGCGCGGCGCACGTCGGCCAGGTGGATGCGGAGCCAGTCGGTGTTCTGCCGCACCAGCCAGTACAGCCCCCGGACACCGGTCGGTCCCGGCTCGCCGGACTCCGCGGGGAAGAACCGCTCCAGCCTGCGGCGGATCCACCCGTGCCTCACGGCCGAGGGCGTCGACATCTCCGAGAGCGCGCTCGGTCACGCCCGCGAGGAGGCCGCCCGGCTCGGGGCGGGGGACCGGCTGACCCTGCACCGTCAGGACGCCGCGAGCTTCGCCGCCGCGCACCGCTTCGACCCGGTCCTCTGCGTCGGCTCCACGCACGCCTCGGCGGCCTGCCCGCCACCCTCGCCGCCGCACGCGAGCACCTGGCACCCGGGGGCCGCGTCCTGGTCGGCGACGGGTTCCGGGATCGCGAGCCGTCAGCCGAGGCCGTCGGCATGCTCGATGACCTCGCCGGCCTGCCGACCACGCTGGACCGGGTCGTCGCGGACGGCTGGACGCCCGTGGGCGGGCACATCAGCACCCGGCGGGAGCTCGACGGCCACGAGGGTCCTGGACCGGGGCACTGGCCACGTGGGCCCTGGACCACCCCACCCACCCGGACCGTACCCAGGCACTCGGGACGGCCACCGCCCACCGCGACTCGTGGCTCCGGGGCTACCGGGACGCGCTGGGCTTCCTCTGCCTGGTCCTGCGCCCGACGGACGCTTGACGCCGCTGACACAGGGGTCGCGGTGGGGCGGGTGATGTTTCCCGGATTCCGGGGTAGACGGGCAGGCGTAACGGTCAAGGCTCAGGAAGAGGGCGGATCGGATGAACGGGGCTGCCCACAACGGGGATGGGCTGGGGCATGAGCCAATCAGAGTTTCGGCGGAGTACGAGGGCATCCCCGGCGACATCGCCCGGGGCCGGGAGCTGGCCCGGGGGTTCCTGGCGCAGGTGCGGGCCGCCCAGGGGGTCCCGGTGTCCGACCGGGCGGTGGAAGTGGTGCAGTTGGTGGTCAGCGAGTTGCTGACCAACGCCTGCAAATACGCGCCCGGCCCCTCACTGGTCGATCTCGAGCTGGCCGAGGACCACGTGGAGGTCACGGTGTGGGACAGCGCACCGGTGCTGCCCGCGCCCGAGACGGCGGACCCCGGCCGCGTCGGACGGCACGGACTGGAGATCGTCATGGCCGTATGCCAGAGCTTCGAGGTGCACCGGGAACCGGACGGCAAGCGCATGAGGGCCGCGGTGGGCCTCGCCGACCACCTGCACGGCACGGCCGCTCTCAGCGACCCGGACTGATCCGCCGACCGACACGACCACCGCCGTACGGGACGCGGCCCCGGCTCGACGCCGCCCACCGGTCCCGCAGCCGGTGCGCGGCGCCCCGCGCCAGGGGTCCCGCCGACGACCTGCCCGGCCGCCCGGCCGGTGGGCCGGACCGTCCGGCCCGGGCTGCCCGGTCCCTCGCGCCCACGGCCGGCCCCGGCCACCGCCCGCCGGGCCGGCGGTCCCCGGCCCGGAGCAGGTACACGACGGAGCGTCGCAGCGGGCCCTCGGGGACCTCCGGGTCGTCGAAGTCGTCGGCCGGGCCGTAAGTCATGCCGAGACGGTCCGTCACCGCGCGCGAGCGCAGACCGCCCGCCGCCGTCACCGCGAGCACCTCCGCCGGCGCCAGGTCCTCGAAGGCGTGGGCGACGGCGGCCCGCGCGGCCTCGGCGGCACAGCCGTGCCCCCAGTCCGGGCGGGCCGGACGCCGGCCCGCCTCCACTCCGGGCAACGGCGTGCCCTCCTCCACCGGATCGAGCCCGGCCAATCCGATGAACCCGCCGGTGGCGGCGATCTCCACGGCCCAGCAGCCCCGGCCCCGCCGCTCGAGACCGGCCTGGAATCGGGCCACGGACGCCTCGCTCCGCTCCCGGGTGAGTACCCCGGGAAGTAGGCGCGGACCACCGGGTCGGCGTTCATGGCCGCCCAGGGGCCCAGGTCGGAAGCCCGCCAGTCGCGGAGCACAAGACGATCGGTTCGCAGTTCGGACATCCCGTGAACGCACGGGGAACCGGCCCGGCCGGCGACCGGATTACGCCCCCGGGGCCTCCCTCCTTCGGCCCCGCGGAGCGGTTCGTCCGCACCCGCCGGGGGAACCTGGCGCAAGGGACGGCATCGGAAGGCTGTGAGGGTCGTGACGCCACGCTGGGTGGGCCACCGGGACGGCGAGGAGCCAGGGCACGACGAGGCGGTCGGCGCGCCGCGGCCCGCGGAGCCCAACTTCCCCGGCGCCGTCCTGCGCGCCCTCGGCGCCGGCGTCCTCACCCTCGGCCCCACCGCCCGCATCACCTCGGTGAACCCCTGGGCCGAGCAACTGCTCGGACGGCCGGAACAGGAGATGCTCGGGCACGACGCGCACGACCTCCTGCACCGGCACGCCGACGGCACCCCCGTGCCGCGCGAGCGCTGCGCGCTGCGCAGCCCCCTGCACGGAGTGCCCGCCGAGGAGGGCAGCGAAGAGTACTTCCAGCGGGCCGACGGCACCACGGTCCCCATCATCTGGGCCGCCACCCCGCTCGTGCGCGACGGACGGCAGGATGGGCTGGTGCTCGTCTTCCACGACTTCAGCCTGCACCGCAGCGCCGCCGAGGAGACCGACGCGCGGACCACCGCCCTGGAGGCCCTCACCGCCCAGCTGCACCTGGTCGCCGAGATCTCCACGGTCCTGGTGCCCACCGAGCGCACCTCCACCACGCTCCGCCGCCTCGTACGGCTGCTGGTGCCGGAACTGGGCCAGTGGGCGGCGGTCGACATCTACCCGGAACAGTCGGACGTACTGGAACGGGTGGCCGTCCGCAGCAGCACACACCCGGACCGGGCCGGACCACTGCGCGGCCCCGTGACCTCGCTGCCCGACCAGGCCCGCGCCGCGCTGACCCTGCTCGTCAAGGGCGAACGGCCCGTCCCGCTCAGAGCGGACGAGCTGTTGCGGGACCCGGAGAACCCGCTCGCCGCCACCCACCGGGTGCTGTTCGAACGGCTCGGCGGGCACACGGCCGTCGTCGTGCCCCTGTGCACCCGGCGACAGTCCTACGGAATCCTGACCGTGGCCCGCACCGGCGAGCGCCCCGCCCACACCGCGGCCGAGATCGCCCTGCTCGCCGACATCGGCCGCCGCGTCGGACTGGTCCTGGACAGCGCCCGGCTCTACCACGAGCAGCAGAACGTCGCCGAGACCATGCAGCGCCAGCTCCTGACCCCCCTGCCGCAGGTCGACCACCTCCGGATGGCCGCCCGCTACTGGCCCGCCGAGAGCGCCATGGAGGTGGGCGGCGACTGGTACGACGCCTTTCTCCTCGGCGACGGTGTGATGGCCCTGGTCATCGGGGACGTGGTCGGACACGACCTGCAGGCCGCCGCCCACATGGCCGAGGTCCGCAACATGCTGCGCGCCCTCGCCTGGGACCACCAGGAGCCGCCCAGCGTGATCATGCGCCGGCTGGACGAAGCCGTGACCAACACGAGTGACGCGCCCATGGCCACCCTCGTCTTCGCCCGCGTCGAAGGCGCCGAGGGCGGCCCCTGGCGCCTGCACTGGGTGAACGCCGGCCACCCGCCGCCCCTGCTGATCACCCGGGACGGCGGGACCCGCTTCCTGGAGGGTGGCCACGGCCCGCTCATCGGCATGAGCGCCACCCTGCGCCTCGGCCTGAGCTGGCCCGACACGCGCGAGGAACTCCCGCCGGAGAGCATGCTCCTGCTCTACACCGACGGTCTGGTGGAGAGCCGCGACCGCCCGATCGACGTGGGCATGGACCAGCTCCGCCACCATGCCGGCGTCCTGGCCCAGCGGCTGGACAGCTGGAGCGTCGACGGCTTCTGCGACGAGCTGCTCGCGCGGATCGCGCCCCGCGGCGACGACGTAGCCCTGCTCGCCCTGCGCCTGCCCGCCGCCGGCGTCGGTGCCCCCGGCGACACCACGCCGCCCCCACCGCCCCAGTCCGGGCACAGCGAGGCCACCCCCGACCGGGCCGCTCCCGGCTCCCGCCGCCAAGGGGCCGAGGTGCAGGACCCGACCCACGCCGACCCGGAGGAGTAGCGGGCGGGGAGGACGGGATCCCGCGGGTGACATCCCGTCCGGACCGCCCCAACGCCACGGCGTCCACGCCGTGTTCGACGGCTTGCCGTGCAGGGGGTCCGGCACCCGAACGGGTCGGGTGTTCACCCGGCTGAGCGCCTTGAGTGGTGCGAGACGGACGGCTGGCTGACGGTGATTCACGTCGGGGCCGGGTCACCTCAGCTGACGAAGCACCAGCTGCCCGGTCGTGACGGAAGGAACTCAGATGCGTTCTGCTCGCATGCTTCTGACCACGGCGGCGGCCTCGGCCGTCTTCGTCCTGGGCGCTCCCGGCGCCTACGCGGCGGCCGGTGGCGACTGGGACCACGACGACTCTTCCTACAGCAAGGAGCACGACGACGGAGGCAAGCACGAGGGGCCGCGCGGCGGGATGCACACCGGTGGCGGTGCGCTGGCCGCGGTGGGCGAGGGCGACTGGGAGCACGACGGTGCCTCTTCCGGCAAGGAGCACGACGACGGAGGCGAGCACGAGGGGCCGCGCGGCGGGATGCACACCGGTGGCGGTGCGCTGGCCGCGGTGAGCGAGGGCGACTGGGACGGCGGCGGCCGCGAGTCCAAGCAGGGCTCGGAGACCTACCAGCAGGACGAGGGCGAGAAGTCCTGGGGCGGCGGCGAGCACGAGAAGCCGCGCGGCGGGATGCACACCGGTGGCGGCGGACTGGACACGCCGACCACGACCGCGGGCGGGCTGGCCGTCCTGGCCGTCGCCGCGACCGGTCTGTACGCCGTCCGACGCAAGAAGTCGGCTCGCGGAGTGGCGTAAGCCGTGCCGGGCGCGATAGCAGCCGGGCCGCCACCCAGGAACCGCGGGGCGGCCCGGCTCGCTTCCGCCCACCTGTCCGCCTGCTGCCGTGCCCTAGTGAGGTGGTCCCCGATGGCAGTCCCCCCTTCCGCCCCCGCCCCGGCCGACGACGAGACGGCGACGGCCGGGCAGGGTTCCCGTTCCGGTCTGACGGTGCTGTGCGCCGTGGCGCTGCTGATCCTGGCGGTGAGCCTGGTCGGCGGCAACGACACGTCGGCCGGCTCCTCCCGCCCCCCGCTGCCCGCACAGCCCGGCTCCTCCGCCCCGCCCGCGACCGGCCCGGCGGACTCCGCGCTGTCCCGGTCGAAGCCGGTGCGCCTGCTGATCCCGGAGATCTCCGTCGACGCCCCCTTCACCGAGCTCGCCATCGGTGACAACGGGCAGCTCCGGCCCCCGCCGGCCGCCGACACCAACCTCGTCGGGTGGTACGCCCAGGGCGCGTCCCCCGGCGAGAAGGGAACGTCGGTCATCGCCGGGCACGTGGACACGAAGACGTCCGCCGCAGTCTTCGCCCGCCTCGACCAGCTGGACGAGGGCGACACGTTCCAGGTCGAGCGGGCCGACGGCCGCAAGGCGTCCTTCGTGGTCGACAGCCTGGAGACCTTCGAGAAGGACGACTTCCCCAGCGAACGCGTGTACGGCGACGCCGACCGGCCCGAGGTGCGGCTCATCACCTGCGCGGGCGACTACGACCACAAGGCCAAGGACTACACGGACAACCTGGTCGTCTTCGCGCACCTCGCCTGAGGCCGCCGGCCGTCCCGGGTGCCGGCGGATGTCCGCGGCGCACCGCGCCGGTCACCCGCGCAGTGCATACGGGTCGCGCGCCGTCGGGGCCGGGCACAGGATCGAGGCAAGCCGGCGTCGCATCACCGCGGCCGACCTTCAGTTCCGCCCCCGCGAAGGAGATGTGCGCAGGATGACCACCACGTCCACCCCCGCTTCCGAACCGCTGACGCGACAGCTGTCGCAGCAGGTCTCCCAGTCCGTGTTCGACGGCTCCCGACTCCGGGTCGTCCTGCTGGTGGAGGTCTACGACGGAGCGCAGCAGCAGTTCCTCGAGACGTACGAGAATCTGCGCAGCCACGTCGAGTCCGTCCCCGGGCACACCGGCGAGCAGCTGTGCCAGTCCATCGAGAACCCTTCCCAGTGGCTCATCACCAGCGAGTGGGAGAGCGCACCGCCGTTCCTGAACTGGGTGAACAGCGAAGAACACGTGCGGATGGTCAAGCCGCTGCACAGCTGCGTCCGGGACACCAGGTCGCTGCGGTTCCACGTGGTCCGCGAGACCGGCCGCGCGGCGGCGGGCGCCGAGCAGGCCCGGGGCGGGCTCCAGGCCGCCCCCCGCGTCGGCGACGGCGTCATCCGGCACGCGCTCACCTTCACGGTGAAGCCCGGCAGTGAGGAGGCGGTCGGCAGGATCCTCGCCGACTACGCCTCGCCCGAACCGCGGGTCGACGACACCACCCGGCTGTGCCGTACGTCCCTGTTCCTGCACGGCAACCGGGTGGTGCGGGCCATCGAGGTGCGCGGCGACCTGCTCGCGGCGCTGCGGCACGTGGCCGAGCAGCCCGAGGTGCGCGCCGTCGAGGAGGCACTGAACCCCTACCTGCAGCAGAACCGGGACCTCGGCGACCCGGAGTCCGCCCGGGTGTTCTACACGCGGGCGGCGCTGCCCGCCGTCCACCACGTGAGCGCGGGGGAGGAGGGCGGCGCGGCACAGCGGCACGCGCTGTCGTACCCGGTCCGGCCGGGCTGCGGAATGCGGCTGGCCCAGCTCCTCGCCGAGCGCGACGAGGCGGCGGCCGACGATCCGCGCGGCCCCGTCCTGTGCAGCACCATCTTCCAGCGCGACGACGTCGTGGTGCGGCTGGTCGACGTACGGGGCGACCTGCGCGACGGCGATCCGGCGGCGACCCTCGGACTTCCCGACGCGGACCGGGTGGCCGAGCTGACGACCCTGCTGGACGGTTTCACGGACGCCGGTTCCCCGGCGGGCGGCGGACTCGTCCGCGCGCTCGAGGGCGCGCGCATGGAGCTGGTCACCGACCGGCGGGCGCCGGACGCCTGACCCGCCCGCGAGGCCCGCACACGCGTCGGCCGCCGGACCGCCACGTGGGCGCGGTCCGGCGGCCGATCCGCTGGGTGACTCCCGGTCAGCTCATGCGGGCACGGTGCAGTCGAAGGCGTGCAGGTACGGGTTGACCGGGCGGATGTCGTCGATGACGAGGCCCGCGTCGGTCAGCCGGCCGACCATGCTGTCGGTGGTGTGCTTGGCGCCCCCGACGTTGAGGAGCAGCAGCAGGTCCATGGCGGTGCTGAACCGCATCGACGGGGTGTCGTCGACGAGGTTCTCGATGACGACGACCCGTGCCTTGGGGCCGCCGGCCTCCATGACGTTGCGCAGGGCGCGGGCGGTGCTGTCGTCGTCCCACTCCAGGATGTTCTTGATGACGTACACGTCGGCCCGCACCGGGACGGCCTCGCGGCAGTCGCCCGGCACGATCCGGACGCGGTCCGCGAGCGAGCCGCCCTCGCGCAGCCGGGGGTCGGCGTTGTCCACCACCCGCGGCAGGTCGAGCAGGGTGCCCTGCATGGCGGGGTACTTCTCCAGCAGGCTCGCCACCACGTGTCCCTGGCCGCCGCCGATGTCGGCGACCGACGAGCTTCCCGACAGGTCGAGGAGCGCGGCGACGTCCTGGGCCGACTGCCGGCTCGACGTCGTCATGGCACGGTTGAAGACCTCGGCCGACTGGGGGGCGTCCTCGTTGAGGTAGGTGAAGAACTCCTTGCCGTACAGGCCCTCGACGACGTTGCCGCCGGTGCGCACCGCCTCGTCGAGCAGGGGCCACGCGTCCCAGGTCCACGGCTCGGTGCACCACAGGGTGATGCTGCGCAGGCTGTGCGGGTCGTCCTCGCGCAGCAGCCGGGACATGTCGGTGTGCCCGAACGTCCCGTCCTTGTGCTCGGTGAAGACGCCGTAGCAGGTCAGCGCCCGCAGCAGCCGGCGCAGCGGCTTGGGCTCGGTCTTCACCGCGGCCGCGAGGTCCTCCACGGCCTTGGGGGAGTCGCCGAGCGCGTCGGCGACGCCGAGCCGTGCGGCCGCGCGGAGGGCGGCGGCACATGCCGCCCCGAACACGAGCTCCCTCAGCCGCATGGGCGGGGGTGGGGCAGTCTGTGCGGTCGTCATGTGCCGCTTTCCTTCCTTCTCGGGTCGACGGGGATTACGGCCGGCTCAGCACATACCCGCGGGCTTGGAGACGCCGCAGGTGTTGCCCTGGAAGGTGTTGTTCCTGCCGGTGGCCGCGGTCTCGGTGTTGACGAGGTCCGCGGGGGAGTTGTCGCGCAGCGTGTTGCCGTTGATCTCGTTCTTCTCGCTGGTGACGCCCACGAAGCTCTTGAAGAGGACGATGCCGCCCGACAGCGGGGACCTGCCGGAGTTGCCCTCGACCACGTTGTCGGCGACCAGGACCTTCTCGGTGCCGGTCAGGACGATTCCGGAGCCCTGGAGCGCGTCGAGACGCTCGGTCTTCGGGCAGGACCTGTTGTTGCGCACGATGTGGTTGTCGCGCACGACCAGGTCGCCGGCCTTGGGCTTGTTCTCGTCGCCGACGACGAACACGCCCGCGCAGTTGCCGGTGATGTGGTTGTCCGCGACGGCGAGGTTGCGCAGGCGGCGGACGGTGACACCGATGCGGTTGCCCTCTAGGCGGTTGTGTGCGACGAGCGTGCCCTCGGTGTCGGCGGCGCCCGCCTCGGTCTTGACGGTGTTGGCGAGGAAGATGCCCGCGTCGCCGTTGTCGCGGGCGGTGTTGCCGCGGATGATGCCGTGGACCGACTGCTCCTGGGCGATGCCCCACACGCCGTTCTTCACCGCGGTCACGTTGCGGACCGTCAGCCCGTCGGTGGCCATGGAGAACACGCCGGAGCGGGTGAACCCGGTCACCGTCAGGTCCGCGACGGTGACGCCCTTGACGTTCTCGTCCCCGGTCCCGATCACGCAGACGCCGTTGCCGCCCTCGGCACACGTGTTGTCGACCGCCTTCTTCGGGCTGGGCCTGATGACCGTGCTGCGGCCCACGCCCCGCAGGGTGAGCCCGGGGGTGCTCACCCTGACGCTCTCGTGGTAGGTGCCGGGAGTGACGAGGACGGTGTCGCCCGACTCGGCGGCGTCCACCGCCTTCTGGATCGACTCTCCGGGGTGGACCACGTGGGTCATGGCGACGGATGACGCCGGAGCCGCACCGAGCCCCGCCCCGATCATCGCTGCGGTGCACACCAGGTACACGACATGGCATTTCTTCATATTCTGAAAGATATGCCGGAAATACTCCCAGGGCGCCGGGATGAGCCATCCGACGGCGTGTCATGAACGGACGCTGAACCGGTGGTTCTTGGGCACATGGCGTATGTGATCTTCGTATCGGCCACCCGGGGAGGAACGATCAACGTGACCGTGCCTGAACGCCGTGTCCGCGGCACACACGCAAGGCGTCGCTTCGACCTTCGGGCGACGACCGTGACGTTCGGCCTCGCGGCCATCGTGCTGATCCTGGTGGGGTGGGTCGTGCGCATGGCGTTCGACGTCGCGGAACGTCGGCCGGCCTGGGTGCTCGTCCTGGTGCTCGGGGCGGCCACCGCCTGCCTCCTGCGCCTGCGGGCGCGGAAACGGAACTCCGCCGCGAGGGCGGCCCTGCGTCCCACGGACGCCCTGGCGGTGGCCACGGCGACGACGCTGGACGAACTGGAGGACGGGCAAGCGGCCCGAGGGGCGGAGCACCCGCGTGGCGAGGAGACCACCCTGGTCGTCCCCACCCGGTACGAGGAGCTGAGCCCCGACGAGTTCGAGGAGGCGATAGCCGGCCTGTGCCGGCGGGACGGCTGTACCGAGGTGGAGGTCGTGGGCGGTGCGGGCGATCTCGGCGCCGACGTGCTGGCCGTGGCGCCCGACGGCCGGCTGGTCGTCATCCAGTGCAAGCGCTACAGCGACGACAACAAGGTCGGCTCCCAGGACCTCCAGCGCTTCGGCGGCACCTGCTTCACCGTGCACGAGGCCGACGTGGCGGTCCTCGTCACCAGCACCGACTTCACCGCACCGGCCGTCGAATACGCCGAGCGGAGCGGAATACTCTGCGTGGACGGGGAGCGGCTGCGCGACTGGTGCGAGGGCACCGGCCCGGCGCCCTGGGAACTGCTTCCGTCCGAGGAGGACGGGACGGAGCCGGCCGATCGGGCGTTGTGGTGAGCCGGGCGGCTCGTCCGCCCGCGGTTGGCGGGTGGAGAGAGGATTCCCCGCCGTGTGGTGGCAATCTGAGCGATATGGGCAAGACCGCACTGATCGTCATCGACATGATCAACACCTACGATCACCAGGACGCCGAGGTCCTCATCCCGGCCGTGGAATCCAAACTGCCGAACATGACCGGCCTGCTGGACCGGGCGAGGCGGCAGGGCGTCCCCGTGATCTACGGCAACGACAATTTCGGGGAGTGGCGCTCGCACCACGGCGAACTCCTCGACAAGGCCCTCTCGGGGCCGCACGCCCGGCTCGTCGAGCCGCTGAAGCCCGATGATTCGTCCCTCTTCGTGGTCAAGGCACGCCACTCGGTCTTCTTCGAGACCCCGCTGACCTATCTGCTCCACCAGCAGGGAATCGAGCGGCTCGTGCTGTGCGGGCAGGTGACCGAGCAGTGCGTGCTCTACTCGGCGCTCGACGCCCACATCCGCCATCTCCAGGTCATCGTTCCCCGGGACGCGGTCGCCCACATCCACGCCGATCTGGCGGACGCGGCGCTGCGCATGATGGAGCGGAACATGGGCGCCCGGGTGTGCGACAGCGGCGAGTTGTGGACGTGAGGCGACCCGCCGCCACGTCGTGAGCGGGGCAGGCGTCCGGCGTGTCAGCTCCGCAGGCTGCGTACGGGCAGGACGACCTGGGCCGCCGACGAGAGCGTGTCCTCGTGGTTGGCGAAGGCGGCGACCGCCTCGCCGTCGCCGGGCTCACCCCCGGACCAGGGGCGCGTGGCGAAGATGAGACAGGCGTACCCCCGTGCGTCCACGGCCGCCCGCCACTGCGGGGTGGGGATGAACTGGGCGTTGACTCCCGGCATGGTGAGGGCGGCGGCGCCCGGCACGACGAGCAGACCGATCGGCAGGCTGGGCAGGACGGTGGCGTCGAGGACGCCGTCGCCGCCCACGGCGAGTCCGGAACGGCTCAGCAGCCCCTCGACGGCGGCCGGGGCCGCCTCAGGGCCGCCCTCCCCGTCGCCGAGGGAGCAGGCGAGGAGGAAGGGCACGTCGCCGTCGGGCGTCTCACGGCTCCAGGACATGATGACGAGCGTGCCGAGGTCGGCGGTTCGCAGGGGGCGCGGGTCAGTGGAGATCGAAGTCACCGCGAAACCGTAAGCGCACACGGGGACCTGCCCGCCCGGCTGTCACCCGCCCGGACGACACCCTCGCGTTTCTTCACACGAACGAGGGGTGCCCGCCCTCGCCTGCCTCGCGCACCTCGCCCGCCTCGGGCACCTCACGTACCTCCGTGTGCCCCCCTCCACCGGCGCGTCCAGCCCGGCCCGGACCTCGTCGGGCGGCCGTCCGGTCCAGGCGCTGCCGCCCACCTGTCTCAGGACCGAGCGGCGGTGCGGACAGCCCGGATCGCATACGGCCGACGCCGTGAGCCGGGTGAAGGGGCGTGCTCCGACCGGCCCAAGGCGCGGCGGCCGGCGCGGCGTCCGGCGGCCGCGTGGTGTACCAGTCTTTTTATGATCTGTAGACGAAATGGTCATAAGAGCGATGTGCGTGGTTCGCGTGGCCGCGGGGTCCGGACCGCCGCGGTGGTCCTGGTCGCCGCCACCGCACTGGGTGCGGCCGGCGAAGCGGTGGCCGCACCGTCGGTGTCCCTGCGCACCGACTGGGACGCCATCGCCGCGTGCGAGTCCAGTGGCAACTGGCAGGCGAACACCGGCAACGGCTACTACGGCGGCCTGCAGTTCGCGCGGTCGAGCTGGATCGCGGCAGGTGGCCTCAAGTACGCCCCGCGCGCGGACCTCGCCAGCCGTGCCGAGCAGATCGCCGTGGCGGAACGCCTGGCCCGGATGCAGGGGATGGGGGCCTGGGGCTGCTCCTGACGACGGCCGGCCGCCCCTCGTCCGCGCCGGGTCGACCGGGGTGACCCGTGGGCGTGCACTCGCGACCGATCACCGTGCGTCCCGTTTCCCTCGCGCGGCGGTTGGGCAGTCCCCGGCGGGGGAGCCGAGTGGCGGTCCCGGACGTCGCGTACGCCGATACGTCCGTGGCCGCCCCCGCCCCCTCGGCGTACCGCGGCCGCGCCGGGCCGCGGGCAGACCGCAGTGCTCCCGGGACGCGGCGGCCGGCAAGCGAGGGCGAAACGCGGTCAGGTACCGGCGGCCGCTTGGCCGGGACGGCAACGACACCGTCGCGGGCGGGCCATGGGGGACGCGGCACGGGCGCCGGAGGGGACGGTGGACGACGTCCTGGGCCGCGTCGGCGCCTGCGCGCAGCGCTGGGTCACCGCGCGCGCCGAGCAGGACCTGCGGACGAGACCGCGCCGCGGGTGCCCGCCAACCTCGTGGCCCCCGGAGCGGCCGAGGACCTCCCGGCCACGAGGACCGCGTTGCCCACCGCCTTGCGGCTCACCCACGGCCCGAGGCTCGCCGCCTGGTGCACGGGGCCGCACTACGTGGCGGCGTACCCGGTGGGGAACGACGCCCGCCACACCGTCGAAGTGGGTTCCGCCCGCCTGCGGACCGTGTCGCCCTTGCAGGAGAAGGAGGGCCTCTCCCGGCGGATCGACGCCTCGGTCCTCCCCGCACCGCGCGCGACGTACACCCGGACACCGTGACGAGTGGCGGGGCGGGAACGGGGGTGTGGCGGCCCGGCGACGACACGAACAGTCCCGACTTCGCACAACGCGGCGTTGTGCCGGAGGGGGCGGGGCCGGCCGGGGAGCACGCCGGCCGGCCCGAAGGCTCAACCCGCCGCGCGGGGCGCGGCGTCCGCTCTCGGGCGGACGGTCATCAGCAGGGTCCGGGGCCGGACGGTGGCCGCGGCGACGGGCCGTACCGTCCGGCCCGGCGCGAGTTCCAGACGTACGCGCCGTGTGATCGTGGCGATGGCGGTGACGAGCTCGGTGAGGGCGAACCGGTCACCGATGCACTTGTGCTTGCCCGCGCCGAAGGGCAGGAACGCCTCCGTGGGCCGGGGCCGGGTGTCGTCCAGCCACCGGTCGGGGTCGAACACCAGGGGGTTGGGGAACAGCACGGGGTCACGGTGGAGGGCGTGCTGGCAGTAGGCGAGTTCGGTCCCCGCGGGCACCGTCCAGGGGCCGAGCCGGGTCTCGGTGACGGTGCGGCGGGTGACGAGCCACCCGGTGTGGTGCAGCCGCAGCGCCTCCTCGATCACCCGCCCGAGGTACGGCAGCCGGCCGAGGTCGTCGAACGCCACCGGACGGTCGCCGAGGACCTTGTCGAGTTCCGCCAGCACCCGCGCCTCGATCCGTGGCGCGCGGGCGAGCTCGTACAGCACCCAGGACAGCACCGAGGCGGTGGTCTCGGTGCCGGCCACGGCGAGGGTGAGGACCTCGGAGGAGATCTCGCGTCCGGAGAGCGGCCGGCCCGTCTCCTCGTCGGTGGCGCGCAGGAGCAGGGAGAGCATGTCGCCGGTGTCGTGGCCTTTGGCCCGCAGGTCGGTGACGGCCCGGTCGACGGTGGCCCGCACGGCGTCGCGCGCGGCGGTGAAGCGGCGGTTGGCGGGCAGCGGCAGCCGCTCGATCCAGTCGGGCAGCATGACGCGGGCGCCGACGCCGTTCATCACGACCGACAGGTCGGCGCGCAGCCGACGGAAGGTGGCGTCGTCGAGGCTGCCGGAGAACACCGTCTTGGCCAGCATGTCCAGGCTGAGCCCGACCATGGCCTCGCGCACGTCGAGCAGCTCGCCGGGGACCCAGCCGTCGACGGCGGTGTCCGTCTCGGCGCGCATGGTGCCGACGTAGCGGGCGATCCGTTCACGGCCGAAGGCAGGCTGGAGCTGACGTCGCTTGCGGACGTGGACCTGGCCTGCCGCGGTGACCACGGAGTCGCCCAGCAACTGCCCCATCTTCTCGAAGAACCGGCCCTTGTCGAGGCTCGGTCCGAGGTCGGTGAGCATGGTGCGGACGAGGCCGGGGTCCTGGACGACAAGGGTGCGGGTGCCGGGCTGGAGGGTGATCTCGACGAGTGGTCCGTAGGTGGTGCGCAGGGCGGCGATGAAACCGAGATTGTCGCGCACGAGCTGTATCGCGTGCCCCAGGAACGGCAGTGAACCGGCTGCCCTGGGTATGGGGGGAGGCGCTACGAGCGTCACGAGGGCGTGTCCCTTCGAGTCGATCATGGGCGCTTGCATGGCTTCCCCGATCGCTCCGCGCGGCAATCCGTGTGCGGGCGTGGTACATGCCACGTCCTCCGCGGGTGCGGTGACGGTGTGGAGGCGGAAGCGGCGGGGCAGATTCCACCACCGGCCGCCCTGCAAGCCTCAGCGCAGCAGGAGTTGCACGAGAGCGACCGTGCCGACCGTCACGACCAGGGTCCGCAGGACCACGGGACTGAAGTGGCGGCCCACCCTGGCCCCGGCGTACCCGCCGAGACCCGAGCCGGCCGCCAGGAGCCCCACGGCGGTCCAGTCGAAGTCCGCGGCGAAGAGGAAGAAGAGCGCGGCGACGGTGTTGACGACGGCGGAGAGGACGTTCTTGGCCGCGTTGAGCCGTTGCAGGGGCTCGTCCAGGAGCATGCCCATCAGGGACAGGTAGATGATCCCCTGGGCGGCGGTGAAGTAGCCGCCGTAGACGCTGGCCAGGGTCAGGCCGGTGAAGAGCAGCGGGCCGCCGTCCCGGCGCGGGGAGGCGCCGGTGCGCGCCCGGCGGCGCAGGACCAGCCTGCCGATCTGCGGCTGGAGCGCCACCAGCACCAGGGCGAGACCCACCAGCACCGGCACGATCGTCTCGAAGGCGTCGGCCGGCAGCGACAGCAGCAGCGTGGCGCCCGCGAGGCCGCCGACCAGCGCACCGGAGCCCAGCTTCAGGAGGCGCCGACGCTGGCCGCTCAGCTCCTTGCGGTAACCGATGGCCCCGCTGATGGAGCCGGGGATCAGGCCGAGGGCGTTGGAAACGGTGGCGGTGACCGGTGAGAGCCCCGTGGCCAGCAGCACGGGAAAGGTGATCAGAGTCCCGGAGCCGACCACGCTGTTGATGGCGCCGGCCCCGACTCCCGCCGCGAACACCGCGGCCATGGCCTCCGGCGTCACCCCGTGCCGCCTCGCACCGGGCCCGTACTCGGCCGGAAGGTGTCTTGTGCATCTTTCACGGGGCCGACTGTACCCACCGTCCGAGTCCGTGCGAGCGCCGGTCTCAACCCGTCCTGGATGGACACTTCTTGACGTTAATTCACCTGATCATGCGGTGATACGATCACCGCGTTTGCGGGGCGGGCGGATGGGTGAAAGACGGCATCCCCGACTTCAGGGACAGCCCGGGCAGCTACCCCCGGTGCGGGCAGTCCGCCGGGCCGCCCGCGTAGACGGGAATGCAGCAAGCCGGCTGTCAGTCGCCTGAAGAGAGTCATATGACGGAATACACAGGGAACCCATTGCTCTGGGTCGCCCTCGTCGCCCTCGTCGCCGCCGCCGTGCTCATCAGCCGCCAGCGCAGGGCGGCGCGAGCTTTGCGGCAGCAGGTCCAGGGGCTCAGGGACCACTACACCGAGCTGGAGAACGATTACGGGAAGTCCGTACAGGCAGCTCAGGAACGGGCCGAGGACGAGACGAAGACGGTGCTGAAATCCGCCATGCGGACCCTTCAGGGCCTCGCCGCCGAACAGCAGCTGGTGCTCTCCCGGCTGCAGAACAAGTACGGCGACTCGGCCCTCCTCCAGGACCTGCTGGAAATCGACCACACCAACTCGCAGTTCGGTCGGCGTGCCCAGTCCATCGCCGTACTGTGCGACGGCTGGCTGGGCGGGCGGCGCGACACCGCCTCGGTGTACGACGTGGTGCGCAGCGCCCAGGGGCGTATCCGGCACTTCCGCCGGGTGGACATCCTCTCCCAGGTGGACTTCGGCATCACCAGCCGGGCCGTCGAGCCCGTCGCCCTGGCCCTGGCCGAGCTGCTCGACAACGCCACCAGCTACTCCAGCCCGGACACCGTCGTCGAGATCAACATCCGGACGGTGCCCAAGGGCATCTGCGTGGTCGTGGACGACGCCGGTGTCGGCATGAGCGACGAGGAGCGGGCCCGCGCCGACAGGCTCCTCGTCACCGAGCGCGCCTCGGGCGTGGCGGGGCTCGGCAATCCGCCGCAGTTCGGCTTCGCCGTCATCGGCCTGCTGTGCGAGCGCTTCGGCTTCGAGGTGTCGGTGGACTCCTCCTCTCCCTACGGAGGTGTACGGGCGGTGGTCCTGCTGCCGCACGAACTGCTCACCGCCATGCCGGAGAAGAAGGCCCCCGCGCCGGCCGCCCGCGCCACCGCACGGCCGGTCCAGGACGGCGGACCGGACGCCGCGCTCGCCCCGTCCCAGACCGGCGACGGTCTGCCCCGGCGCCGCCGCAAGCGGCCGATGGCCATCGTGCCCGGCAGCGCGCCCACCTCGCGCCCGGCGGGCCGCTCCGACTCCGAGCAGGCACAGGTCATGGGCGCCTTCCAACGCGGAACGCAGTCCGGCCGGGGCAACGAACCGAGGAGCCCGGAGAACACCGACCGGACGCGCAGAACACCTGGTGCTAGCAGCGAAGGACATGAGGACTCGTGAACGACGATCTGTCATGGATGCTCGACAGCGCCCTGGAGATTCCAGGTGCCCTGCACGCGGTCCTGATATCCGCCGACGGCCTGCTGATGGCCCGGACACAGGACTTCGACAAGGACGACGCCGACCGGGTCGCCGCCGCGATGAGCGGCGTGCAGTCGCTCAGCCGCACCCTCGCCTTCTTCTGTGAGGACCCCAGCCAGGCCTGGCGGCAGACCCTGGTCGAGTTCGACGGCGGCTGGGTGTTCCTGATCTCCGCCGGCGAGGGCGCCTACCTCGGCGTGTCCGCCTCCCCCGAGGTCGACATGGCGGACATCACCTTCCGGATGCAGCAGCTCGTCGCCCAGCTCGGCAAGCGGCTGACGACACCGCCGCGCGAGAACCTCGGCGCCCGCTCATGAGCGGCCACGACGGCTGGCAGCCGGAGGCGCCCGAATTAGTGCGGCCGTACGTCATCACCAAGGGCCGCGGCCTGCCCGACGAGGACGATCTCTCCCTCATCACCCTGGTCACCGCGGCCGCCGGGCAGACGCGGCGGCCGACCAGGCTGTCCCCCGAGGAGCAGAGCCTGCTCGACCTCTGCTCCGCCGGCTACCTCTCGGTCGCCGAGATCGCCGGACACACCCGTTTTCCGCTGGGCGTGGTGCGGATCCTGCTGGCCTCCCTGATGGAGGGCGGACACCTGATGACCCGCCCGCCGGTGGCCCGCGCCCGTCTCGCGGACAAGGAGATCCTGGAGGAGGTGCTCAATGGGCTCCGCGCCAAGTTTGGGTGAACGGGACTACGTACGCGAGGGAGCGACCCAGACGGCGGTCAAGATCCTCGTGGTCGGGCACTTCGCGGTGGGCAAGACCACCCTCATCGGCTCCATCTCCGAGATCGAGCCGCTGTCCACCGAGGAGACGATGACGCAGGCCGCCGAGTCGGTCGACGACCTCAAGGGGGTCCACGGCAAGACCACCACCACGGTCGCCATGGACTTCGGCCGCCTCACCATCAGCGACCGCGTGGTGCTCTACCTCTTCGGCACCCCCGGCCAGCAGCGCTTCGTGCAGATGTGGGAGGACATGGCCCGCGGCGCGCTCGGGGCCCTGGTGCTGGTCGACCCGGAACGGCTGGCGGACTCCTTCCCGGTGATCGACCTCATCGAGCACTACGGGCTCGACTACGCCATCGCCGTCAACCACTTCGACGGCGCGCCGCTGCGCGACGAGCGGGCGCTGCGCGACGCGCTCGACCTGCTCGACGACACCCCCGTCGTCACCTGCGACGCCCGCGACGAGAAGTCCTCGGCCGCCGCACTGACCACCCTCGTCCGCTACTTGCTGGACCGCACCCGCTAGGAGCTGGGAGCAGACATGAACGCCCACGACACCGCCCCGGTGCCGCCGCCCGGCTGCCCGGCCCACGGCTCCGGCGCCCGGGTGCCGCTGCACGGCCCGGAGTTCGCCGCCCACCCGCAGGCGTACTACGAGTACCTGCGCCACTACGGGGCCGCGGCCCCCGTCGAACTGGCCCCGGGGGTCGAGGCGACGCTGGTCACGGATTACGCGGCGGCGCTCCAACTGCTGCAGGACTCCGGTTCCTTCCGCAAGGACGCGCGTCGCTGGCGGGCCTTCAACGAGGGCAAGGTGAGCCCGGACAGCCCGGTCGCGCCGCTGCTGGCCTACCGGCCCAACTGCATGTTCGCCGACGGAGCCGACCACCTCAGGCTGCGCCAGGCGGTCACCGACAGCATGGCGCGGGTGGACGCCCGGCGGCTGAGCCGCAGCACCGAGCAGATCTCCGGCTACCTCATCTCCCAGTTCGGCTCCCGCGGTTCGGCCGACCTGCTCGGGGACTACGCCAAGCAGTTGCCGCTGTTCGTGTTCAACGAACTCTTCGGCTGCCCCGCCGACATCGGTGACCGGGTGCTGTTCGGCATCTCCGGCATGTTCGACGGCGTCAACGCCGAAAAGGCCACCGCGGTGCTCTTCCAGGCGGTGGGGGAGCTCGTCGCGCTCAAGCGGAGCAAGCCCGGTGACGACGTCACCTCCTGGCTGATGCGGCACGAGGCGCGCCTCGACGACGAGGAGATGGTCCACCAGCTCGCCCTGCTGCTGGGCGCGGGAGCCGAGCCCCTGCGCAACCTCCTCGGCAACACCCTGCACCGGCTCCTCACCCACGAGAGGTACGCCCGTGAGGGCGGTCTCATCGACGAGGCGCTCGACGACACGCTGTGGGAGAACCCGCCCATGGCCAACTACGCCCCGCACTACCCGGCCGCCGACACGGAACTGGCCGGACAGCGACTGCAGGCGGGTGACCTCGTCCTGGTCAGCTTCGCCGCGGCCAACACCGGCCCGGCCCTGAAGGCCTCACGCCAGGCCGGCAGCAACCGCGCGCACCTCGCCTGGAGCGCCGGCCCGCACGCCTGCCCGTCCAAGGAACCGGCCCGGCACATCACGGTCACGGCCATCGAGCACCTGCTCAACGAGCTGCCCGACGTCGAACTCGCCGTTCCCGAGGACAGCCTGACGTGGCGTCCGGGTCCCTTCAACCGGGCGCTGGCCACCCTCCCGGCCCGCTTCACCCCGGTGCGGTCCGTACGGCGTGCCGACCCGGGACCGGCCCCGGCCGCCGAGCCGGAAGGAGCGGCGAACCCGGCTCGTCCGGCCGAACGCAGCGGCATGTGGAGCCAGTTCCTCAACTGGCTCACACGGTGATTTGCGCAACATCCTCCAACCCGCCCCATTCGCATGAAGGCTGAACGGCACGGGTAGTGAGCAACGCGGCATTCAAGTTGCTTACGAGTAGAAGGAGGTGTCGTGGACCACATATCCACGAACGCCGCTTTCCCGCCGCCGAAACCCCCGATACCCGCCTCCCGAGGCGGGTATCATTTTGTGCGGCCGAGGCCGAGGACAGGCCGGTGACCGCCGCACCGACGGGCGCGGGCCCGCGGGGCACACCGACGCTCGGCTCCCACACGGGCGGCCAGTTGCGAAGACTCGGCGCGGTCGCCGGCCTGTCCGGGGCCGACGCGGAGACCTACGCACAGATCCTGACCGACTCACTGGGCGCGGTGGCCGAGCGGCCGCTGAGCCTCCCGCCGCCCGCCCGTACCTTCCTGTCCGACGACCACACCCCCGTGGAGTTCTCACTCTCCTTCCGGCCGGACGCGGAGCCCTCCATGCGGGTGCTCCTGGAACCGGGCTGCGGCGCAGACAGCCTGGCTCACAACGGCCGCGCCGGACTCGAAGTGATCCGGGACATGGCGCGGCGCTGGCACTTCGCCACCGAAGCCCTGGACACCCTCCAGGACCTGTTCCTGCCAGCCGCTCCACGGGGCCCCCTCGCCCTGTGGTGCGCCCTGGAGCTGATGCCGGGCGGAGTGCCCAGGGTCAAGGTCTATCTCAACCCGGCGGCGAACGGGGCGGAACGTTCCGCCACGACGGTGCGGGAGGCCCTGCGCCGGCTCGGCCACGGGCCGGCCTTCGACAGCCTGCCCCCGGGCGGCGGACATCCGTTCCTCGCCCTGGACCTCGGGGACTGGTCGGAGCCCCGGGCGAAGGTCTACGTGCGCCACGACAACCTCACGGCCGGCCAGGCCGGGCGTCTGTCCCGGATGGACCCGGGCCCCGGGCCCGCGGCGATCGAGGGGTTCTTCCGCACGGCCGCCGGCCTCGGCCCCGACACGACGGGGCTCGGCAGGAGACCCGGCCTGTCGTGCCACTCCTTCACCGACACCGGCACCGCGCGGCCGAGCGGGTTCACCCTGCACATCCCCGTCAGGGACTACGCCCGGCACGACGGTGAGGCCCTGGCCCGGGCCAAGCGAGTGCTGCGCCACCACGGCATGGACGCTGCCGTGCTCGACCGCGCCCTGACCGCCCTCACCCGGCGGCGGCCCGAGGACGGGGTGGGCCTGATCGCCTACCTCGCCCTGGCCCACCAGCGGGACTGCCCGCCGCGGGTGACGGCCTACCTCTCCTCGGAGGCGTACACCGTCCGGCCGCCGTTCGTGGAGAGCGTCCGCACGCCGCTGTCGGTGCGCTGAGCGGTCCGTCCGCACGCGGACGCGAAAGGGCTCCCGGTGCGACACACGGGGAGCCCTGGGCGCCGGACCCGTCCGGAGGTGGGGGGTCGCCGACCGTCCGGCCGGGACCGTCCGGCGCTACCGGCGGGACGGCTACACGGTCAGCGACTCCCGGAACTCCGCGAGATAGGGGCCCACGTCGACCTGGATGGAGGCGCCTCGCGTCCTGCCGTAGCGCTGGACGATGGAGGTGAGGTACGTACCGATCTCCTCGCGCATCTCCTCGGCCGCGGGCAGCGCGGCGGCGCCGTCGACGATGCGCGCCACCCACCGCGCCTGGGCCTCCACCAGCCGGGTGATGGCACCCACGGGCCGGACCAGCCCGACGAAGTACAGACCGGGCCGGCCGGCCGGCACGACCCGTCGGTACAGCTGGACCGAGCCGTCCGCCGCCACCGGGCAGCCGGCGGGCAGGAAGGGGAAGGTCATGTGGAAGCCGGTGCAGTAGACGACCGCGTCCGCGGCCGCGGAGCCGCCGTCGGTGAAGACGACCCGGTCACCGTCGAACGAGGCGATGGCCGGTTTCGGGAGCACCGCCCCGTGCCGGATGCGGCTGAGGATCTCGTCCGAGAGTGTCGTGGCGGAGGAGAAGACCGGGTGGTCGGGCTCCGGCAGGCCGTAGTCCGACAGTCTGCCGCGGGCGACGAGCAGCGCCTGCTCCACCCACTGGCGCCGCTCGGCGAAGGACATCTCGTTCCACCAGGGCGCTTCGGCGATCTCGTCGACCGACATCCCGAAAAGCTGCTTGGGCACGATGTGCAGCCCCCGGCGCACCGACAGCATGGTCTGCGCCGCGTGCCGGGAGAGGTCCGCCGCGATGTCCACCGCCGACGCGCCGAGGCCCACCACGACGACCCGGCGGCCGGTGAAGTCGCCGCCGTCGCGGTAGTCGAGGGAGTGCAGAATCGTTCCGGTGAAGGAGTCGGCACCGGTGGGCAGGGGGTCGGGCAGCGCCGGATCGGTGTGATGCCCCGAGGCGACGACCACCTGCTCGAACCGCCGCGAGGTCCGCGCGCCGTCCACCGCCCGGCTGACGACGCTCCACATGCCGTCCGCGTCCTGGCGGACGGACACCACCTCGGTCCGCAGCTCGACGTGGCCGAGCAGGCCCGCCCACTCGGCGAAGGAGCGCAGGTAGGCGGCGACCTGGCTGTGCCGGGGGTAGAGCGGGTACGAGTCCGGCATCGGGAAGTCCGCGTAACCGGTCAGCTGCTTGGCGGTGTTGAGGTGCAGGGACAGATAACCCGGCCCCCGCTCGCCGGCCTGCGGCTGACGCCAGATCCCGCCGACGTCGGGCGCCTTCTCCAGACAGACGAAGGAGATGCCGCGCTCCTTGAGGGCGTGGGCCACCGCCAGTCCCGACAGACCCGCACCGATCACACACACACGCACGGAAATTCCCCCCAGGATGCACTCAACCTCCCCCGATCACGCCTTTACTGCCCATTCCCGTCTCCCCGCACACCAGCACGACCGACGAACGGACGTGTCCGTCCTCACGTTTCACGCGCCCCGCAGGTCCCACACCCGGCGGATCTTCCCGAGCGAGCGCTCCAGGGTCTCGGGGCCGACGACCTCCACCTCCACGGTGACGCCCACGCCGTCCTTGACGCCCTGTGCGATCGCGCTCGCGGCGGCATCGCGCTGCTCGGGACCGGCGTCTGAGCGCGCCTCGACCCGCACGGTCAGGTGGTCCATGCGGCCGCGTTCGGTGAGCCGGATCTGGAAGTGCGGGGCGACGCCGGGCGTACGCAGCACGATCTCCTCGATCTGGGTGGGGAAGACGTTCACCCCGCGCAGAATGATCATGTCGTCGCAGCGGCCGGTGACCTTCTGCATCCGGCGGAAGGCGGGCCGTGCGGTGCCGGGCAGCAGACGGGACAGGTCGCGGGTGCGGTAGCGGATCACCGGGAGCGCCTCCTTGGTGAGGGAGGTGAAGACGAGCTCCCCCTCCTCGCCCCCGGGCAGCACGGTGTCCGTGAGCGGGTCCACCACCTCGGGGTAGAAGTGGTCCTCCCACACGTGCAGCCCGTCCTTGGTCTCGACGCACTCCTGCGCCACGCCGGGACCGATCACCTCGGACAGTCCGTAGATGTCGACGGCGTGGATGTCCACGCGCTCCTCGATCTCGCGCCGCATCTCCTCGGTCCACGGCTCGGCGCCGAAGATGCCCACCTTGAGGGAGCTGGTGCGCGCATCGATGCCCTGCCGCTCGAACTCGTCGAGCAGGGTGAGCATGTAGGACGGGGTGACCATGATGATCTCGGGCCGGAAGTCCTGGATGATCTGCACCTGACGCGCCGTCATGCCGCCGGAGGCCGGGATCACCGTGCAGCCGGCGCGTTCGGCGCCGTAGTGTGCGCCGAGGCCGCCGGTGAACAGGCCGTAGCCGTAGGAAACGTGCACCTTGTGGCCGGGACGGCCGCCGGCGGCGCGGATCGAGCGGGCGACGACGTCCGCCCACATGGACAGGTCGTTGTCCGTGTACCCGACGACGGTGGCGCGGCCGGTGGTGCCGCTGGAGGCGTGCACGCGCCGTACGTCGGCCATCGGGACGGCGAACATGCCGAAGGGGTAGGTGTCCCGCAGGTCTGCCTTGGTGGTGAAGGGGAACCGGGACAGATCCGCCAGACTGCGGCAGTCGTCGGGCCTCACCCCGGCGGCGTCGAACTTCTTGCGGTACAGCTCCACGTTGTCGTAGGCGCGCCGCAGGGTCGCGCGCAGGCGGTCGAGCTGGAGCTCCCGGAGCTGCTCACCTGACAGGCGCTCGGCGTCGTCCAGCAGGTCGTGGGGCAGGGGCTCGCCCGGTCGGGGTGCCGGGGCCTCCCCGGTCGTCGGCTCGCTGCTCATCGCGACTCCTTCGTCGTCGTGCCCGGCGTCTCGCGCGCCGTGTCGTCCCGCACGCCTCGGCTGCGCCTGTCCTCCAGCACGCTGCGGCTGCGGCCGCGGAACTCCGCGATCACCTCGTCACCGCGCCGCACGCTCACGTCGTAGATGCCGCTGCGTCCGTACCGGGCGCGCTCCTCGGCGCGGGCCACGAGCACGTCGCCCTCGCGGGCCGGGGCGACGAAGACGATGTCGGCGCCGGCCGCGACGGTCACCGGGCCGCGGCTGTTGCAGGCGCAGGCGAACGCGGTGTCGGCCAGCAGGAACAGGAAGCCGCCGTGGGCGATCCGGTGTCCGTTCACCATCGCCGGGGTCACGGTCATCCGGACCACGGCGGCCCCCTCGCCGTGCTCCACCAGCTCGATGCCCAGCCCCCGGGAGGCCTCGTCCGCGGCGAACATCGCTTCCGTGGGCGTCTGCCCCGTGGCCTGCGACACCTCTCCCACCACCCTTGTCTCCCGACCGAACATTCGGTTAGCGCGCGGCAAGGCCAAGTAATCCAGCCACGCGGCGGCACTGTCAAGGGTGTGACCGGCGGCGGCCCGGCTCTTGCCCGGCGCCCGGAAACACGTCACACTGATACCGAACGAATGGTCGGTTGGGAAGCTGGTGACGATGACCACGACACACGCCGCCGAGGCGCCGCCCCCGCATGGGCCGGACGGGCTGCAGGAGCACTTCGACGCGACGATCGCGCGCGACCAGCGCATCGAGCCGCGGGACTGGATGCCCGACGGCTACCGCAGGACGCTGGTCCGGCAGATCGCGCAGCACGCGCACTCGGAGATCATCGGCATGCAGCCCGAGGGTGAGTGGATCACCCGGGCCCCGTCGCTGCGCCGCAAGGCCATCCTGTTCGCCAAGGTCCAGGACGAGGCCGGGCACGGGCTGTACCTGTACTCCGCGGCAGAGACCCTCGGCGCGGACCGCGACGACCTCACCCAGCGGCTGATCGAAGGGCGCCAGAAGTACTCGTCGATCTTCAACTACCCGACTCCCGGCTTCGCCGACGTCGGCGTGATCGGCTGGTTCGTGGACGGCGCCGCGATCGTCAACCAGGTGCCGCTGTGCCGCAGCTCCTACGGGCCGTACGCGCGCGCGATGGTGCGCATCTGCAAGGAGGAGTCCTTCCACCAGCGGCAGGGTTACGAGCTGCTGATGACGATGATGCGCGGCACCGACGCCCAGCGCGAGATGGTCCAGGACGCGGTCGACCGCTGGTGGTGGCCGTCCCTGATGATGTTCGGTCCGCCCGACGACGCCTCACCCAACTCGGCGCAGTCGATGGCCTGGAAGATCAAGCGGCACAGCAACGACGAGCTGCGCCGGCGATTCGTCGACATGACCGTCCCGCAGGCGGCAAAGCTCGGCGTCACCCTGCCCGACCCGGAGCTGCGCTGGAACGAGGAGAAGGGGCACCACGACTTCGGCACCCCCGACTGGGACGAGCTGATGCGCGTCATCAAGGGCGACGGCCCCTGCAACGACCGGCGGATGGAGCGGCGGCGGGCCGCTCACGAGGAGGGCGCCTGGGTGCGCGAGGCGGCCACCGCCCACGCCGCCAAGCAGGCCGCCCGTGCGCGGAAGGGAGCGGCGGCATGAGCACGCAGAAGCAGGGCTGGCCGCTGTACGAGGTGTTCGTGCGCGGCAAGCGCGGCCTCAACCACGTCCACGTCGGCTCGCTGCACGCCGCCGACGACGTGATGGCCCTCACCCACGCCCGCGACCTCTACACCCGGCGCAACGAGGGCGTGAGCATCTGGGTGGTGCGCTCCGAGCACATCGCCGCCTCCACCCGCGACGAGAAGGATCCCTTCTTCGCCCCCAGTGCCGACAAGGTCTACCGCCATCCGACCTTCTACGACATACCCGACGACGTCCCCCACATCTAGGAGCAGGGCATGAGTGACGACCGCGTCTACCTCACCCTGGCCGAGGGTCACGAGGACGACACCCGCTGGGCCTACGGCACCGGCTTCGAGGACCCGCTGCACGGCGTCGACACCACCGTGCCCGAGGGCGTCGACGCGGCCGAACTGACCGCGGACTGCGTGGCGCTGGCCGACGACGCCCTGGTCAGCGCCCAGCGGCTCGCCGAGTGGGTCACCCGCGCGCCCGAGCTGGAGGAGGAGGTGGCGCTGGCCAACATCGGCCTCGACCTCCTCGGCCAGGCCCGCCTGCTGTACGCGCGCGCCGGCCAGGCCGACGGCACCGGCCGCAGCGAGGACGCCTACGCCTACTTCCGGGACGCCGACGACTTCCGCAACGTCCGCCTGGCCGAACTCCCTGGCGGCGACTTCGCGTTCGCCGTCATGCGGCTGCTGGTCCTCTCCAGCTGGCGTCTGGCCCGCTTCCAGCGGCTGGTGACGCATCCCGACCCGGTGCTCGCCGCAGTCGCCGCCAAGGGCGTCAAGGAGCTGACGTACCACCGGCAGTACGCCGCCGAGTGGGCCGTGCGCCTGGGCGACGGCACGGACGAGTCGCACCGCCGGACGCGTGCGGCACTGGACGCGGTCGCTCCCTACCTCGGTGAGCTGCAGGCGGCCTACGACGTCGGGGACGAGGTCGGCGATGTCCTGCGCCAGGTCACGGAGGCGGCCGGGCTGCCCCTGCCCGTCCACCGGCCGCTGCCCGGCTCGGGCCGCGCCGGCGAGCACACCGAACACCTCGCGCCGCTCCTCGCCGAGCTGCAGGGCGTCGCCCGCGCCCACCCGGAGGCGACATGGTGACCGGTGGCCCCGCACTCCCGGACGCCCGTCGGGCCCGGCACGTCGCCGAGCAGGTGCCCGACCCCGAGCTGCCCATGCTGACCCTCGCCGACCTCGGTGTCCTGCGCGACGTCGAGGTGGGCGGGGATGGCACCGTGGTCGCGAGTCTGACCCCCACCTACTCGGGCTGCCCGGCCATGGCCGAGATGCGGGCGGACGTCGCCGCGCGGCTGCGGGAGGCGGGGTACCCGCGCGTGGAGATCCGTACGGTTCTGAACCCGCCCTGGACCAGCGACTGGATCACCGAATCGGGCCGCCGCAAGCTCGCCGAGCACGGCATCGCGCCGCCCGGGGCCGCACCCCGCGGCTCGGTCCCCCTGGTGCTGTCGCCCACCCGGCCCACGGTGCCCTGCCCCCGCTGCGGCTCGGCGGACACCGAGGAGACCTCCCGCTTCGCCGCCACGTCCTGCAAGGCGCTGTGGCGCTGCCGGGCCTGCCGCGAGCCGTTCGAGTACGTCAAGGAGATCTGATGGCCCCGACCGCCCCCGTCCCGGCGCCACCGGTGCGCACCCGCCGCCGGCCCGCCTTCCACCGCCTGCGCGTCGCGGCCGTCGAGCGGCTGTGCGCGGACGCGGCGGCCGTGAGCTTCGAGATCCCGGACGCGCTGGCCGGGGAGTTCGCCTTCGCGCCCGGTCAGTCGCTCACCCTGCGGCGCGAGGTGGACGGCCGGGACGAGCGCCGCTCGTACTCGATCTGCGCACCGGCCGGCTCGGTGCCGCGCGTCGGGGTCCGTGTGGTGCCGGGCGGACTGTTCTCGGCATGGCTGGTCGAGGACGTGCGGCCGGGCGACACCGTCGAGGTGATGGCGCCCACCGGCCTCTTCACGCCCGATCTGACCACGCCGGGCCACCATGTGCTGATCGCGGCCGGTTCGGGCATCACGCCGATGGTGTCCATCGCCGAGTCGGTGCTCGCCGCGGACGACCGTTCCACCGTCACCCTGTTCTACGGCAACCGCCGCACCGACACGGTGATGTTCGCCGACGAGCTGGCCGACCTGAAGGACCTCCACCCGGCCCGCTTCCACCTCGCCCACGTGCTCTCCCGTGAGCCCCGCGAGGCGGAAGTGCTCTCCGGCCGCCTGGACGCCGGTCGCCTCACGGCGCTCATCGGTTCGCTGCTGGACGTGGATGCGGCGGACCACTGGTGGCTGTGCGGCCCGCAGGGCATGGTCGCCGACGCCCAGCAGGTCCTGACCGGCCTCGGCGTTCCGGCGGAGCGCGTCCACCGGGAGCTGTTCTACGCCGACGACGAGCCCGTCCGCGAGGTGCGCCACGAGGAGAGCGGCCCGCAGGGACCCGTCAGCGAGGTCACCATCACCCTGGACGGCCGCTCCACGACCTCCTCGCTCTCCCGGGAGCGGCCCGTCCTCGACGGCGCCCAGCAGACCCGGCCCGACCTGCCCTTCGCCTGCAAGGGCGGGGTCTGCGGAACCTGCCGGGCCCTCATCACCGACGGCCGTGTCGACATGCGCCGCAACTACGCGCTCGAAGCGGCCGAGGTCGACGCCGGTTACGTTCTGACCTGCCAGTCGTACCCGGTCTCCGAGAAGCTGACCGTGGACTACGACAGCTGAGCGCAGGGCACCGCCTTCGGCCTCACGCGGGGTTGTCGCCGTGGGTGAGGGTCTCCCAGGCGACGAAGAGGTTGTTCGTACCGGAGGGGCGGGTGCGCTCGGTCAGGGCCTGGGTGTTGGTCATGGCGAAGCCGAGGCGGTTGTGCATGGCGTTGTAGCCGACCTCGGTCACCGGGCCCAGGCCGAGGTCGAGGTCGCCCCCGCACAGCCAACTCGGTGCGGCCGCGCCCTGCTGGTACTTCGCCTGGAAGCCGAGCGCGTGCCGCAGTCGCTCGCCGACGTCGGTGCCGTACAGGTCCTGCCCCTGGATGCGGCTGGTCTCGGCGACGTGCGAAATGGACGAGATGCCGTACCCGGTGTGGGTGAAGTCCCGGCAGGTCTCCTGGGTGAGCCCGGTGACGAACGTCGACTGGCCCTGCCAGTAACCGATGATCTTGTTCCGGGTGTTGAGGTTCTGGCCCGGCACCGTCCTGGGCAGGGCGCCGTCGGACTCCAGGTAGACGTACGCGGCCGTGCGGGTGCGGAACTTGGCCATGGCCTTGTCGTAGGAGGACTTGTCCTCCAGGAAGACGGAGATGCCGACCGCGGCCTCCATCATCGTCAGCTCCCAGTTGCCGTTGGAGTGGGAGCCGTTGATGATCTCGGGCAGGTAGACGTCGCGGAGCATGGCGGCGAAGCGGCCGGAGCCGGCCCAGGTCCCGCCGTACGTGTACTTGATGATCTCGGCGGCCTTGGGCCAGAAGGATCCGGCCCATCCGGTCTGCAGCGGTGCGTTGCTGTTGCTGTGGTCCCGTATCACGGCGGACCAGGCGTCCATCAGCTCGATGGACTTGCGGGCATACCGCTCGTCGCGGGTGAAGTACCAGGCCAGTGCGTTGGTGTAGGCCGCGATCGCGTCCTCGCGCTCGTCGGTGCAACCGTAGTTGGGGTTGGAGTAGGAACCGCACTCCACCACCGCGCGGGGCCTCGGGGTGCGGTTCAGGTCGGCGTACCTGCTCGCCATCATCTGGTCGAAGGCGCTCTTCCAGGGCTGGGCCCCGGCGTCGACCTTGGCGCGGGCGAAGTCGAGCTGGCCCTGGGAGACGGTGACTCCGGGATGCGTGAACGCGGCCGGTGCGGCGTCCGCGCGGGGAGCGGTCGAACCGGGTCCGGCCAGCAGGGTGCCGACGAGTGCGGCGGTGACGGTCGCGAGGAGGACGGCGCGGGATCCGCGGTGACGGCGCGGGGGAGCAGAGGACATGTGGGGGGTCCATCCGTTCGTCTATGTGAACGCTGAGTGGTGTTCTGAACGTTCGGCTGGGCGGTGACGATAGGTAGAGACCAATGGGGCGTCAAGAGGCCGCGCACGGAATGCCCGGAGGTCCGGGCGACGGGGGCGGACGAACACTATGAACGCAATGATCGAAGGGCTGGCCCCGGCACCGGCGGCTTCCTAACATCCCGGCTCGCAGGGCAACTTCGCACCGCACGCAGCACGTACAGGAGCCGCACCTTGACCACACCCGACGCTCACCGGCACGACACCCGGGCCACGCACCGCGGAAGCCGCCCGGCGGTGGCCGCGGCGGCCCTCGCCGCCGTCCTCCTCTGTACCCTCGGCAACGTCACCGCCGCCCCCGCACACGCGGCCGGGCAGGTGGGGGCCGGGCAGCCGGTGGCCGCCGACTGTCCGCCGGCTCTGGCCGAAAAGGCCACCTGTTACACCGGCCAGGACAGCAACGGCGCCTCCTACACGATGGCCGTGCCGGACCGCTGGAACGGATCACTCGTCGTGCACGCCCACGGCGGACCCGGCCTCGGCGACGCCTCCGACCCGGCCCGCAGCACCGAGGACCTGGAACGCTGGGCGGTGATGGTCGACCAGGGATACGCCTGGGCCGGCTCCTCCTACCGGCGCGGCGGCTACGGGGCCCGCATGGCGGCCGCCGACACCGAGAGCGTGCGCCGCCTGTTCGCCGACCGGTTCGGCCGGCCGGAACGCACCTACCTGCACGGCCAGTCCTGGGGCGGGGACGTCGCCGCCAAGGTCGCGGAGACCTACGGCAGGCGGCCCGGCGCCTACGACGGAGTACTGCTGACCAGCGGGGTCCTCGGCGGCGGTTCGCGCGGCTACGACTACCGCGTGGACCTGCGGGCGGTCTACCAGTACTACTGCCACAACCATCCGCGTCCGACCGAGCCGCAGTACCCCCTGTGGCAGGGGGTGCGCCCCGGCTCCACCATGACGTCGGCCGGGCTGCGCTCCCGCCTGCAGGAGTGCACGGGCTACGCCTCCGAACCGGCGGAGCGGACCGCGTCGCAACAGCGCAACCTCGACGACATCCTCGCCGTCACGGGCATTCCCGAGCGCACCCTGGAATCACACCTGCGATTCGCCACCTTCACGTTCCGGGACATCGTGACGAACCGGCTCGGCGGGCGGAACCCGTGGAGCAACCGGGGCGTGCGGTACACGGGCTCGCACGACGACAAGGCGCTCAACGCGGGCGTCGAGCGCTTCTCGGCCGACCCCTCGGCACGCCGTGACCTCTCCTACGACAGTGACCTCACCGGCAAGGTCGACCTTCCCGTCCTCACTCTGCACGCCATCGACGACCCGACGGCGTTCGTGGAGCACGAGGCGGCCTACCGCGCCACCCTCCGCGGCGCCGGCCGGGGCGGGAACCTCGTCCAGACGTTCACGAAGGAGCACGAGCACAGCTCGCTGAGCGACTCCGAGTACGCCAACTCCATCGTCGCGCTGGACGCCTGGGCGCGCACGGGCCGCAAGCCGAGCCCGCGTTCGCTCGCCGCCTCCTGCGCCGCCTTCGACGTGACGTACGGCGAGGGCTGCTTCTACGACCCCGGTTTCCGCCCCTCCTCGTACGCCTCCCGGGTGCGGCCCCGGCCGGGCGGCCTCGCCTGGCCCGCCATGACAGCCGCTCAGGAGCGGGCGTGGAGCAGGATCGACGGCGTGGGGATCGCCCCCTAGCGGCCCTGCTCCGTCCGCACCGCCCGGATGACGTGGCGGGCGTTGCCGGCCATCGCGGGGTTGGTCTTCCGGTAGTACGGCAGCGCGATCGGCGCCCGGGAGAGGGTGCGGCGGTCGAGCCCGGGAGCGAGTGTTCAGACGCCGAACTCCGAGGGTGCGATGCCCAGCGCGGTGCAGGCCTCGCGGATGGCGTACTGCTCGGACGGTTCGAAGGTGCCGTCCGCCCCGGCGACCACCATGCCGGTCTGGACGACCGCACGGGCCTCCGCCGGCTTCTTGGCGGCCTTGGCGATCACCTGGAGGGTCTCCGCCCTGCCCTGCTCGAAGTTGGCGAGGAGCCGGTCCACATGCTGGTTGAACCGCTGGCGGAGCTGGTCCGCCGGGAAATTCTGCAGCACCTCGTTGGAGACGATCAGCTCCTCCACACGCTGCCGCTCCGCCGGTTCCACCTGTCCGTCCGCCGCGGCGACCAGCGCGCACATGGCCATGCTGGCGTCCCGGTAGGCACCGCTCTTCAGTTCGGCCTTGGCCGAGGCGAGCTGGGACTTGAACATCCCGATCAGCTGAGCCTTGGAACCGCCGGAGGGCGAGCCCGACCTGCCGACGCCCGCGGGTCCGTGCGAACCCTGCCCGGATCCGCCTGCTCCCCGAGCCCCCTGGGACTGCTGGAAGGTCTTGGCCTGGTCCTTGATCTTGTCCCACATCGCCACGCGTGCCACCTCGGCCTCTGTTGCTGCGTATCGGTCTGCCCCCGGCCGCGATCTCCGGCGGTCACCCTGTCGAACGTGCCCGGGGGTCACAGGGTTCCCCAAAAGCAAAGAAAAGGCAAAGCTCCTGGTGGTGCCGTAGTAGGCTGCGCGACCAGGGAGTTGGCGGTCGGTCTACCGGGTGGGGGCGTGTGGTGTGGCTTGGCTGAAGGGGCCCTCGGTGGCCGGGTCCCCTGTCTCGCGGTCCGCTCCCGCCGCGCGGCGGACGGTGTGGTCGCGGGAGGCCGGCTGGTTCGTCGCGATCGGCGTCGTGTCGACCGCGGGGCAGGCGCTGCTGTACTGGGGGATGCGCGTGTGGTGGCCCCCGGCCGTCGCCAACCTGGTCTCCCTCCTCGTACTGACGGTGCTGAACACCGAAGCGAACCGGCGGCTGACGTTCCGGCACGCCGCCACCGGGCCGGGGCGTGCCCACCTGGGAGCGGGCGGCCTCTTCCTGCTCGGCTATCTGGTCACCTCCGGCGCCGTGCTGTGGTTCAGGCGCCAGCACCCCGATACCTCGCCCGCCGCCGAGACCGCGGTCCTCGCCGTCACGTCCGTCGCCGTCACCGTCGTACGCTTCGTCGTCCTGCGGATGGCCGTCTTCCGGGTCCCCGGACACCGACGCGGCTGACCCTCCGCCGCCGGGCCCCGCACGCGCCGGCCCGGTGCGTCAGGTACCGAAGCCGCCGCGGGACGCCTCGCGTGACCCGGTCTTGGTCACCCTCGGGCTCCCCGGTCGCCCTGCCCGGGAGCGGCCCGTCCCGCCCCCACGCCACCGGAGACCGGGGCCGGCCGTTGGCGTGGCCCCGGCGAGCAGGTGCTGACCCTCGACCGTAGCGGTGAGGCGAAGGGAGACAGCCGGTCCCGGACCGGCGGCGGCCGGTCCGGAGCCGCCGCGCGGGCGGCGCAACAGGCCGCCGACGGCTACTGCGGGGCAGGCCGGGCGCGGCCAGGGTCCGGGGCGCCGGTGTGACGGCGGCAGTCCACGTCGTGCCGTGCGCCGAGAGACGTCCACCACCGCTCGCAGCAGCCGTCGCCCGGGGACAGGCTGGCCGCGGCGGGGCGGGTGCACTCCGGACCGTGCAGGACCGCGTCGGAGTACCGCCAGAACGCGCAGCACGGCTGGAGACCGGGTCCGAGCGGGTCGCGCAGACGGGGGCGGGCCAAGAGCTCGGCCCGCTGTGCCCGTACGGTCCTTCGCCGGTGCTCCGCGCCCTCACGGGCGGCGCACCAGGCGAACACGGCGGCGGCGTACAGGCCGGGCAGGGCCAGCCAGGGGTGGTGGGCGGCCGCGTATCCGGCGGCGACGATGAGGAGCGCGGCGGCGGCACGGCACGCGCGGGCGGTGCGCAGGCTCGGCGTCACAGGGAACTCCCGGGGGTCGGGGGAGAGGGCCTCGGGACATCCGTATGCCCCCGGTTCGCCGCACTACGTCACTCCCTCGCGGGGGGAATTCCGTTGCGGCGCCGACCGCCGCCCCCGACCCTGTTCCTCATGTCCCCCGCCGACCTGCGGCCGGCCACTCTTGCCGACGCCCCCGCCATCACCGGACTCCTCAACGAGATAGACCGGATCGAGATCGGCAGGCCCGAGGCCGACCACCTCACCGTCGAGGCCGACCTGAAGCATCCGCGGACCGACCCGGCCGAGGACTCCTGGCTCGCCTTCGACGACGGCCGGCTGGTGGCGTACGGGCTGCTGTGGGAGGAGTCCGGCGAGCGCGTCGGCATCGACCACGACGTGCTGCCCGACCACCAGCTGACCGGGCTGCGCATGCTGGTGGCCATGGAAGCCCGCGCCCTGGCCAAGGCACGGGCGAACGGCGCGGAGCGCGCCGTCGTCCACCTGCGTCTCAACTCCACTTCGCGGTCGACACCTGGGAGACCGTGATCGCCTGACGGCGCCGGACCGGACGCGACCCCGCGGCGGGCCCCCGGACCGGGGCCTCCTCCGTGAGTGCCGACCGCGCCGAGGCCCACACGGGCCGGCCGCCCGGTCGGCCCGTCAGCGCCGGGTGTGGCCCTCCGTGCTCTCCCGCAGGACGAGCCGGTGCGCCACGATGCGGTCCTGCGGCGCCTGCATCCGCGCATCGGCGCCGTCCCGCACGCCGTCCGGTGCCGTCGCCTCCTCGATGCGGTGCTGGAGCAGTTGCACGGCCACCTTGGCCACCGCCGCCTTGTCGGGAGCCACCGTGCTCAGCGTCGGTACGCTGAACCGCCCGCCCTCCACGTCGTCGAAACCGACGACGGCGACGTCCTCGGGCACCCTCACCCCGTGCTCGTGCAGCGCGCGCAACGCCCCCAGCGCCAGTTGGTCGTTGAGGCAGAGCAGCGCGTCGGGTCGCGCGCCCTCCCGCAGTGCCCGCGTCACGGCCCGCGCGCCGTCGGGCATCCGGAAGGAGCCGACCGGCAGCAGGGCGGCCGGATCGAAGGCGATGCCCGCCTCGGCCAGGGCGGCACGATAGCCCCGGGTGCGGGCCTGAGCCGTCCCCAGGCCCGGGGCGTCGGTCCCGCCGACGGCGAGGACGGTGCGCCGCCCGAGGCCGATCAGGTGGCGGGTCGCCTCGCGTGCCGCGCTCTCGTTGTCGATGGCCACATGGTCGGCGCCCTCCTCCAGCAGCTCCCCGAGCAGCACGGTGGGCGGGAAGCCCGTGCGGTCGCGCAGGTCGTCGGCGGTCAGCGCGAGCGGACTGAGGATGATCCCGTCCACGAAGGTGGAGCCGAACCCGGCCAGTGCCGCCAGCTCATGGGCGCGGTCCGCCCCGGACTGGTGGATCAGGACGGTCAGGGAGCACTCCTCGGCCTCGCGGATGACATGCCGGGCCAGCTCCGCGAAGTACGGTATGTCCAGTTCCGGGACGACGAGCGCGATGATGCCGGTCCGGCCCTTGCGCAAGTGGCGGCCGGCCAGGTTGACGCGGTAGCCGAGCTGCTCGATGGCCTCCCGCACCACCTGCCTGGTCCGGTCGGAGACGTGGGCGTAGTCGTTGATGACGTTGGACACCGTCTTCTCCGAAACGCCGGCATGACGTGCGACGTCCTTGATCCTGGGCCGTGCCACCGAGACCTCCCTGCCTCTTTCGCGCTGCCCGAGTCTATGTCCCGGTGCGGTGGTGGCCTCGGCGCAGGTCCGCACCGCAACGATCTTCCGGTCACCGGCACGGATCAGCGGTCTCAGCTCTTTACAGCCGATGTACATCGATGTAAAAACGAGCCACCGCATGAGCTCCGGCCGTCGAAAGGTCCGCGATGAGTTCCCGTCTGCCCGCTCAGGGGGTGCCGGCCGTGCCCGACCCGGTCCGCCGCCCCAGCCGCCGCCGGTTGCTGCGTCACGCCACGGCCGGGGCGGGAGCCCTGCTCGCCACCGGGCCGCTGTCCGGCTGCGCCTCACCGGCCTCGGCCTCCGGGGCGTCCGCGCTGAGCGTCTGGGACCTGTTCCAGGGCGGCGACGGCATGCTGATGGACGACATGATCGAGGCCGTGTCCAAGGGGGCCGACGGCGCCAGGGGTTTCGAGATCGACCGTACGATCCTGGACTGGGGACCCTCGTACTACACCAAGCTCGCCATGTCCGCGGCCGGCGGCCGGGCCTCCGACGTGGCCGCCCTGCACCTGTCCCGGCTGGCGGGCTACGCGCCCGGCGGCCTGCTGGACGCCTTCGACCTGGACCTGCTCGCCGAGTTCGGCGTCACGAGCACGGACTTCACACCGGCGGTGTGGTCGCGGACGCAGCACGAGGGGACCGTCTACGCGATCCCGCTGGACGTCCACCCCTTCATCGTGTTCTACGACAAGAAGGCCGCGGAGAAGGCCGGGCTCCTGGACCCCTCGGGCGAACTGGCCCCCATGGGCTCCCCCGAGGCCCTGCTGGAGGCGGGCAAGGCCCTCGCCGAGGCGACCGGCGAGTCGGGCGTCCTGTTCGGCCACGTCACCGACACGGCGCAGAACTGGCGCCTGTTCGCCGGCCTCTACGCGCAGACCGGCGCCGAGTTCAGCCTGCCGGACGGCGGGCCGCCGAAGATCGACGTCGACGCCGCCGTCCGCGTCGTAACCCTCATGACGCGGCTCTTCGACGGGAAGACCAACCCCGACAACCTCGACTACAACGGGGCGTTGGCCGCCTTCACCAGCGGCCGCGGCGGCATGGCGATGCTCGGCGAGTGGGAACTGCCGACGCTGAAGAAGTCCGGCATCGAGCTGGGTGCCGCGCCCTTCCCGCAGGTCTTCGACAAGCCGGCCGTCTACACCGACAGCCACAGCTTCGTCCTTCCGCACCAGGACAGCCCCGACCCGGCCCGGCGCCGCGAGGCCCACCGGTACGTCGCGCAGATACTCAAGCAGAGCCTCACCTGGGCGGGCGCCGGACACATCCCCGCGTACCAGCCCGTCCTCGCGGAGCCGGAGTACGCGGCACTCGACCCGCAGTCCTCCTACGCGGACGCCGCGAAGGTGGCGGTGCTCGACCCGCCCAACTGGTTCGCCGGTGCCGGTTCGAACTTCCAGAACCGGATGTGTCAGCCGCTCCAGTCGGCGCTGCTGGGCAACACGTCCGCCCAAAAGGCGGTACGGCAGATGGTCCGTGAGGCGGACACGCTGCTGCGGCAGCCCAACCCGGTGGCCTGACCAGCAGAAGGAGTGACCGACGTGACCACCACCGCGACCCCGGGCACCGAGGAGCGGACCGGCTCGCCCGCTGTTCCGGCGGGCGGTCGCCGCACCGCCCTGAGCCGCGTACGCTCCGGCAACGGGCTCGTGTTCGTCCTGCCGTTCCTGCTCGTGTTCGGCCTCTTCATGGTCTGGCCGGTCGTGCAGGGCCTCTGGATGAGCCTCACCGACAGCTCGCTCGCCCTGCGCGACACGCACTTCGTCGGCTTCGACAACTACACCGAGGCCCTCGGCGATCCGGACGTGTGGAGCAGCCTCGGCAACACCGTCTTCTTCACCCTCATCTCAAGCGTGCCGCTGGTACTCGTCGCGCTCGCGATGGCCCTGCTGGTGCACAGCGGACTGGCCGGGCAGTGGGCGTGGCGGCTGTCGTTCTTCGCCCCCTACCTGCTGCCCGTGACCGTCGTGACCATGATCTGGACCTGGCTCTACCAGCCGGAACTGGGCCTGGGCAACCAGCTTCTGGACACCCTCGGCATGGCACCGGTCGGCTGGCTGTCCGACGAGTCCGTCGCCATGTGGTCCGTCGCCGCCCTCACCGTCTGGTGGACGGTCGGCTTCAACTTCCTGCTCTACCTCGCGGCCCTCCAGTCCCTGCCCACGACCTTCGACGAGGCGGCGGCGCTCGACGGGGCCGGCGCCTGGCGCCGCCTGTGGTCCATCACCCTGCCGCAGCTGCGCAGGACGACCGGCCTCGTGGCCATGCTCCAGGTCCTGGCCTCCCTCAAGGTCTTCGACCAGATCTACATCCTCACCAAGGGCGGACCCAACGGCTCCACCCGCCCCGTCCTCGAGTACGTGTACGACGTCGGCTTCACCGGCTACCGCCTCGGCTACGCCTCCGCCGTCTCGTACCTCTTCTTCGCCCTGATCGTCCTCGTCTCGCTCGTGCAGCTCCGCCTCTTCCGCCGGGAGGACTGACCGTGTCCGCCACCGTCCCCACCCTCCGCGCCCGGCGCCGTCCACCCCGCGAAGCGGCCGGCTCCCCCCTGCTCCTCGGCCACGGCCGGACGCCCCGCCTCCTGGCCGGAACGGCCCTCGTCGTCCTCGCCGTCGTCTGGCTGGTGCCGTTCGCCTGGGCGATCATCACGTCCGTCCAGAGCGAGGAGGACATCAACACCACCGGACTGTCCCCGTTCAAGGGCGCCTTCACCCTCGACGCCTACCAGCGGATCCTGGAACGCGGGAACGTCCCCGTCTGGGCCTTCAACAGTCTTCTGATCGCCGGTCTGGTCACGCTGATCACCGTGGTGGTCTCCACCCTCGCCGCCTACGGCTTCTCGCGCGGCACCTTCCGGGGCCGCCGGGCGCTGCTCGGCGTCACGGTGGCCGCCATCATGGTCCCGCCGCAGCTGCTCGTCGTGCCGTTGTTCGACCAGATGACCCTGTTCAACATGGTCGACACCTACGCGGCCGTCATCCTGCCCCAGGTCGTCGCCCCGATGATGGTGTTCATCCTCAAGCGGTTCTTCGACGGCATTCCCAAGGAGCTGGAGGAGGCGGCCCGGATCGACGGCGCCTCCGAACTCCGGGTGTTCCGGTCGATCGTGCTGCCGCTCTCGCGGCCGGTCGTGGCCGCCGTGGCGATCTTCGTCTTCATCGGCGCCTGGAACAACTTCATGTGGCCCTTCATCGTCACCAACGACCCCGACCTGATGACCCTCCCGGTGGGCCTGGCCACCGTGAAGGACGCCTACGGCATCCAGTACGCGCAGTCCATGGCCGCCGCGCTCCTGGCCGCGCTGCCGCTGGTCGTGGTCTTCCTCCTCTACCAGCGCCGCATCGTCGACTCCGTCGCCACCACCGGCTTCGGCGGTTCCTGAACCGCGACATCCCCACGGCTGTACACCCGGTCCGGTGCTCGCGCCGGGCCGCCGATCGACTGGAGCATGTGTGCCCTCTCACTCCGTACCGCGCCCGGAGTACCCGCGACCGCAGTTCGTGCGCCGCGACTGGCTCAACCTGAACGGCGCCTGGCAGTTCGAGACCGACCGGGGGGACAGCGGTCTCGAACGCGGTCTGCTCGAACGCGAGCTGCGCGACGAGATCCTCGTCCCCTTCCCGCCCGAGTCCGAGCTGTCCGGCATCGGTGACACGGACTTCCTGGAGGCCGTCTGGTACCGGCGGGCCATCACGCCGCCGGCCGCCTGGGCCGGACGCCGCGTGCTGCTGCACTTCGGCGCCGTCGACCACGACACCACCGTGTGGGCCGACGGCCGGGAGGTCGCCCGGCACCGCGGCGGTTTCACCCCCTTCACGGCCGACCTCGGCGACATCGCCGGGGCGGGGGAGGAGGTCGTCGTCACCGTGCGGGCCCGCGATCCCAAGTCCGGCCCGCAGGCGCGCGGCAAGCAGGCGATCCGGTACGCCAACCACGACTGCAACTACACCCGGGTCACCGGCATCTGGCAGACCGTGTGGCTGGAGCCCGTCCCCGAGACCCACCTGCGCCGCCCCCGCATCACCCCCGACCTGGCGGGCTCCGCCTTCCACCTCGAACTGCCCCTGTCCGGCAACCGCCCGGGACACCGGGTACGCGCCGTCCTCAGCGACGCCGACGGCGAGGTCAGCCGCGCCGAGGCCCGCGCCGACCTGGACCTCGCCCCGCGGCTGCACCTGCCGGTGCCGCACGACCGGCGGCGCGAGTGGGGCCCGGACGACCCCCACCTGTACGACCTGCGCCTCGAACTCCTCGACACCGCCGGCCAGGTGGCCGACAGTGCCGAGAGCTACGCGGGCCTGCGCGCCGTCGGGCTGCGGGGCAAGGCCGTCCTCCTCAACGGGCGCCCGCTCTTCCAGCGTCTCGTCCTCGACCAGGGCTGGTACCCGGACGGGCTGATGACCGCCCCCACCGACGAGGCCCTGGCGAGGGACATCGAGCTGGCCATGGCGGCCGGCTTCAACGGCGCCCGGCTGCACCAGAAGGTCTTCGAGGAGCGCTTCCTGCACCACGCCGACCGCCTCGGCTACCTGGTCTGGGGCGAGTTCGGCGACTGGGGCTGCGAGACGGGCGGCTCCTCGGGCGACAACCAGAAACCCGACGCCTCCTACGTCGCCCAGTGGCTGGAGGCGCTGGAGCGCGACTACTCGCACCCCTCGATCATCGGCTGGTGCCCGCTCAACGAGACCTACCAGAAGCTGCACGACCGCATCACACAGCTCGACGACGTGACCCGCGCGATGTTCCTGGCCACCAAGGCCATGGACACCACCCGCCCGGTCGTCGACGCGTCCGGCTACGCCCACCGGGTCGCCGAGACGGACATCTACGACTCCCACCACTACGAGCAGGACCCCGCCGCCTTCCGTCAGTTGATGTCCGGCCTGGCCAAGGAGGCGCCGTTCGCCAACGCCCACAAGGACGGCACCCCCTACTCCCGGCACTACCGCGGCCAGCCGTACTTCGTCAGTGAGTTCGGCGGCATCTGGTGGGACCCCGAGGCGGCCGCCGACCGCTCCGGCGAGGACCGCACCGCCTCCTGGGGGTACGGGGAACGGGTGCGCGACGAGGACGAGTTCCACGAGCGGTTCAGCGGCCTGACCGAGGTGCTGCTCGGGGACCGTGACATGTTCGGCTACTGCTACACCCAGCTGACCGACGTCTTCCAGGAGCAGAACGGCATCTACCGCTTCGACCGCGGCGAGAAGCTCGACGTCGCCCGCATCCGCGCCGCCCAGCTGCGTCCGGCGGCGATCGAGGAGCCGGAGGCCTAGCACGGCCGGGGGCCGGGGGCCGGAGACCGGCCCGGGACCGCCGCCGCCGGCCCCCGGCCGCGCGGGGTCAGAACGGACGGTCGCCCTCGATGGCGACGCGTTCGGCGACGCGGCGCTCGGACCCGTAGTCACCCACGGCGTAGTGCTGCGTGGCCCGGTTGTCCCAGAAGGCGACGTCGCCGGGCTGCCAGTGGAACCGCACCTGGTACTCCGGCACGTGCGCCTGCTGGAAGAGGAAGCGCAGCAGGCGGTCGCTCTCGTCCCGGTCCATCCCGGTGATGTGCGTGGTGAAGGACGTGTTGACGAACAGCATGCGCCGCCCCGTCTCGGGGTGCGTGCGCACGACGGGGTGCTCCACGGGCGGCAGGAGGTCCTGGTGCGGCAGCAGCCGCTCGGGCCCGTAGAACCGCGCGAAGCCCGGGATGAAGTCGTGCACGGCCCGCGCACCGTCGATGCGGTCCTTCACCTCCGCGGGCAGGTTGTCGTAGGCCGCAGCCATGTCCGCCCACATCGTGTCCCCGCCGAACGGCGGGACCTCGCGCAGCTGGAGCACGGCACCGAGCGCGGGCCGCTCGCGGAAGGTGACATCGGTGTGCCACACGTTCTCGTACGTCGGGGCCGCCCCGGCGCCCTTGTCGAACCGGACGACGTCCGCGCTGGAACCGGCCGCGAGCAGCGGGTTGGTCTCCAGCGGCCCCCAGCGGCCCGCGAAGTCGCGCTGCTGCCCGGACGTGAGGTGCTGGGCGCGGAAGAACAGCACCTTCCATTCCAGCAGGGCGCGGTTCAGCTCCTCGCGCAGCGCGGGAGTGAGCGGGCGCGAGAGGTCGACGCCCCGGATCTCGGCGCCGATGGTGCGCGCCTGCGGGACGGCCTCGAAGCGCTCGTAGGGGCGGTCCTCCCACCCTTCGGGCAGTCGGCGCAACGTGCGCCGGCCCTCGTAGATGCCGTCCGCCGGGATGCGTGCTTCGCGCAGGACGGTGCTCGGGCCGGTGGCCGTGACGGACATGGAAGTCCTCTCCTCGGGTGGTGGTACGCGTGAGGTCCGGCCATGGGGCGGCGAGGGGCCGCCGCCGGACGGCCGGGGAAACGAAGGTGCTACGGGTGCTCCGGGCCGTGGGCCGGAGAGAAGACCGACGGACTACGACGCGTCGGGCGTCGGGTCGTCGGTGCGAAGAGGGCCGTTATCGGCCGGAGCGCTCACAGCCGGTCCGCTCGGGCACGCGGGGACAGCCCGCCGTGGTGCCGAACCGGTATGTGGTCATGGCACCGATTGTGTGATCCTCCCCCCGCCCCTGTCAACGGGGCCGAAGCGGTTCAGGGCTGCCGGGGAACGAAGGGCAGCAGGTCGTCGCCCTCCGGCTGGACCACCCCGTAGCTGCTCTCGGGCACCTTGTTCCATACGCCGGGCAGGTCGCCCAGCGGTTCCGACACGATCAGCCGGGTGTCGTCGGACGCCTGCCGCAGGAACGGCATCCCGGGATGGAGGGCCCGCAGCGTCTCGACGGCGGTGCTGTAGTAGAGTGAGCGCGAGGCTCCCTGGCTGGAGTAGCGGAAGGCCCACAGCCGCCGCCCCTCGGTCACGGCGACGGTCATCTGCAGCGGGTACTCCACCCCGTGCTCGTGACCGATCTCCTCCACCAGCCCCGCCATCCGCGCGACGGCCCCCGGCGGATCCCGCTCCAGACCCAGGGTGAGCGCCAGGAAGAACATCATCTCCGAGTCCGTCGACCCCTCGATGTCGAGGAAGAGCCGCGGATCGACGGCGAGCGCGAGATCGCGCCGTACCCGGTGGAACTCGGCGATCGCGCCGTTGTGCATCCACATCCAGCGGCCGTGCCGGAACGGATGGCAGTTGGTCTGCTGCACCGCGCTGCCGGTCGAGGCGCGGATGTGCGCGAAGAACAGGGGCGAGCGGACATGACCGGCGATCTCCCGCAGGTTGCGGTTGCTCCACGCCGGACCGACCTCCCGGACGATCGCGGGTGTGCGCATCTCCGGGCCGAACCAGCCGACGCCGAACCCGTCCCCGTTGGTCGTCTCCACGCCCAGGCGGGAGTGCAGGCTCTGGTCGATCAGCGAGTGCTCTGGCTCGTACAGGATGGTCTCGAGCAGCACGGGGGTTCCCGAGTAGGCGAGCCATCGGCACATCGTCTGCAGCCTCCCTCTCGTGGGCGGTGCCGCGCGGGATGCCGGACGTCAGTCGACCGGCCAGGTGTGGACCGGGGCGTTGAGATGCATGTAGTCCATGTACTGCTGGGTCATCCGGCGCAGGGCCTCGTGGCGGCCCGGCCGGGCGGTGGCGTCGATGTGGTGGAACATCTCCTTCTGCCAGACCGCGCCGTTGCGGCCGGTGACGCACCGCTGCTCGATGATGCCGAGCAGCGGCTCCCGCCACGCGGAGTCCATGCCCGACAGCTCCAGCCCCCGGTGCGCCAGCGGCAGCAGCCGGCGCAGGACCAGTTCGGGCACGGTCACCTCGCCCGCACCGGGCCAGTACAGCCGGGCCTCGATGCCGTGCCGGGCGGCCGTGTGCAGGTTGTCCTCGGCGACCGAGAAGGACATCCGCGACCACACCGGCCGCTCCTCCTCCACGAGGGCGCGGGTGAGCCCGTAGTAGAAGGCGCCGTTGGCGAGGGTGTCGGCGACGGTCGGTCCTGCGGGCAGGACCCGGTTCTCCACGCGGACGTGCGGTTTGTCGTGGGCGACGGCGTAGACCGGCCGGTTCCAGCGGTAGATGGTGCCGTTGTGCAGGGTGAGTTCGCCCAGTTCGGGGATGTCGCCGCGGTCGAGGGTCTCGGCCGGATCCTGCTCGTCGCACAGGGGCAGCAGCGCCGGGAAGTAGCGCAGGTTCTCCTCGAACAGGTCGAAGACGCTGTTGATCCACCGCTCGCCGAACCACACCCTGGGCCTGACCCCCTGGGCCTTGATCTCCTGCGGCCGGGTGTCCGTGGCCTGCTCGAACAGGGGGATACGGCTCTCGTGCCAGAGCTCCTTGCCCAGCAGAAAGGGCGAGTTGGCCGCCAGGGCGACCTGGACGCCCGCGATGGCCTGCGCGGCGTTCCAGTAGTCAGGGAACTCCTCCGGGGTGACCTGGAGGTGGAACTGGGTGCTGGTGCAGGCGGCCTCCGGTGTGATCGTGTCCGCGTAGGTGCGCAGGCGGTCGACACCGTCCACCTCGATGTGCAGGTCCTCGCCCCGGGCCGCGAACACCTGGTCGTTGAGCAGCCGGTAGCGCGGGTTCTCCGACAGGGCAGCCTCGCCCACGTCCGACTGGCGCAGGGTGGGCAGGATGCCGACCATGATCAGGTGGGCGCCGACCGACCGGGCGCGGTCCTCGGCGTGGTTGAGGGCGGCGCGGATCTCCGTCTCCCAGGCGTCGGGGCCCCCAGCCGTCAGCCGCCGGGGCGGGATGTTGATCTCCAGGTTGAAGCGGCCCAGCTCGGTGGACCAGGCGGGGTCCGCGATCGCTTCGAGCGCGTCGCTGTTGCGCATCGCCGGCTCGGCCAGGTCGTCGACCAGGTTCAGTTCGATCTCCAGACCCACCTGGGGCCGCTCGGCCTCGAACCGCGACTCGCGCAGCATCTGGGCGAAGGCCTCCAGGCACTCCTGCATCTTGATCCGGTACCGGCGGCGGTCCTCACGGGTGAAGACCAGCGCCGGGACGTCCCGTCCCATCGGTCCTCCCGGGTTGCCCTCATCGGACGCTCTCCACCCCAGCGTCGCACCACCCGGCCCACCCCACCAGACGGGACGGGGCCCGCCGCACCGTGTGCGGCGGACCCCGTCGGTTCCGGTCCTCTTGTGGCCACCGGCCCTCAGAGCCTGCCGGACTCCCGCACCGTGATCTTCGCGGAGGTGCGGCCCGACGGCGAGGAGCCGTAGCCCTCGATCTTGTCGACCACGTCCGTCCCCTCGACGACCTTGCCGAAGACGACGTGCTTGCCGTCCAGCCACGGGGTGGGGACGGTGGTGACGAAGAACTGCGAGCCGTTGGTGTTCGGACCCGCGTTCGCCATGGAGAGCAGGTACGGGTCGGTGTGCTTCAGCTGGAAGTTCTCGTCCGCGAACTTCTCGCCGTAGATGCTCTTGCCCCCGGTGCCGTTGCCCTGGGTGAAGTCACCGCCCTGGAGCATGAACTGCGGGATCACGCGGTGGAAGGGGGAACCCGCGTAGCCGAAGCCGTGCTCGCCGGTGGACAGCTCGATGAAGTTCCTGGCGGTCTTGGGGGTGACGTCCTCGAAGAGTTCGAAGACGATGCGGCCCGCATCCTGGCCGTCGATGTCGATGTCGAAGTAAACCTTGGAATTGCTCATCGCACCATTGTGACGTGCGACCCCCGGTGATGCCGAACCGGCTGCCCCTTCAGCGTGTGGCGAGCAGGCCGAGGGTGTCGATCACGCGGTTCGAGAAGCCCCACTCGTTGTCGTACCAGGCGACCACCTTGACGTGACGGCCTTCGACACGGGTGAGAGCCGAGTCGAAGATCGACGAGGCCGGGTTGCCCGTGATGTCGGAGGAGACCAGCGGGTCGGCCGAGTACTCCAGCACACCGGCGAGCGGCCCCTCGGCCGCGGTGCGGTAGGCCGTCAGCACGTCCTCGCGCGTCACGTCGCGGGCGACCGTCGTGTTGAGTTCGACGATCGAACCCACCGGGACCGGCACGCGGATCGAGTCGCCCGACAGTTTCCCGTCGAGGCCCGGCAGCACGAGACCGATCGCCTTGGCGGCGCCCGTCGTGGTCGGCACGATGTTCACCCCGGCGGCGCGGGCGCGGCGCGGGTCGCGGTGCGGACCGTCCTGGAGGTTCTGTTCCTGCGTGTAGGCGTGCACCGTCGTCATGAAGCCGTGCTCGATGCCGGCCAGCTCGTCGAGCACCGCCGCGAGCGGCGCGAGGGCGTTGGTGGTGCAGGACGCGTTGGAGACGATCGTGTGCGTGGCCGGGTCGTAGGCGTCGGTGTTCACGCCGAACGCGAGCGTCACGTCGGCACCGCTCGACGGCGCGCTGACCAGGACCTTCCGGGCGCCCGCGGTGAGGTGGGCGCGGGCGGCGTCGGCCGAGGTGAAGCGGCCGGTCGCCTCCAGCACGATGTCGACGCCGAGCTCCGCCCACGGCAGCCGGGCCGGCTCGCGCTCGGCGAGCACCTTGATGCGGTGCCCGTCGACGACGAGGGTGTCCCCGTCGACGGTCACCGGGCGGCCGAGCCGGCCGGCCGTCGAGTCGAAGGCGAGCAGGCGGGCCAGGGCGGCGGGCTCCGTGAGGTCGTTGACGGCGACGACCTCGAGCTTGGTGTCGCGTTCCAGCAGCGCGCGCAGCACGTTGCGCCCGATGCGGCCGAATCCGTTGATACCGATGCGAGTCATGAGTGATATGTCCCTTCGTCCGTCACAGGTTCTACGTCACCAGGCTCGCGCGCGCCGCCCGCGCCTGGCAGCGGCGTGAGTGCCACGGTTCGAAAGGATCCCGCCAGACACGCGTGACGGCACGCGTGACGGTGCGAGGCTCGGCTACTCGCCCTGGGCGAAGGTGCGCCGGTACTCGCTGGGCGTGGTGCCGAGGATGCGCTGGAAGTGCAGCCGCAGGTTCGCACCGGTGCCCAGGCCGACGTCGGCGGCGATCTGTTCGACGCCCCGCTCCGAGCGTTCGAGCAGCTCACGGGCCATGTCGATACGGGCACGCATGATCCACTGCATCGGCGTGTACCCGGTGTCCTCGACGAAGCGCCGGGAGAGGGTGCGCGCCGACACCGCCGCGTGCCGGGCAAGCGTCTCCAGGGTGAGCGGCTCACCGAGCCGGCGCAGTGCCCACTCGCGGGTGGCGGCGAACCGCTCACCGAGCGGCTCGGGCACGCTGCGCGGCACGTACTGGGCCTGGCCGCCGCTGCGGTAGGGGGCCGCCACCAGGCGCCGGGCCGCGTGGTTCGACGCGGCCACCCCGAGGTCGCCGCGCAGGATGTGCAGGCACAGGTCGATGCCCGAGGCGGCGCCCGCGGACGTCAGGACGCTGCCTTCGTCCACGAACAGCACGTTCTCGTCGACCCGCACGAGCGGATGCTTCGCCGCGAGCGCCCGCGTGTAGTGCCAGTGCGTGGTGGCCCGCCTGCCGTCGAGCAGACCCGTGGCGGCGAGTGCGAACGCACCGGTGGAGATGGCGGCGAGCCGCGCGCCCCGGCCGTGGGCCGCCCGCAGCGCCGCGACGGCGCTCCGCGGCGGGTCGTCGACGTCGGGGGTCCGGTAACCGGGGAGGAAGACCACGTCGGCCCACGCCAGCGTGTCGAGGCCGTGGGCGACGTGGTACGACAGGCCGTCGCCGCCGGTCACCAGGCCGGGCGTCGCACCGCACACCCGCACCTCGTACGGCATGCTCGCGCGCGTCGTGAAGACCTGCGCCGGAATGCCGACGTCGAGCGGTTTCGCGCCTTCGAGCACGAGGACGGCGACGCGGCGCAGGCGGGAGGACGGCACGGGGAAAGCGTACGCGGGGGCGTACGGGAGTCGGTCCAGGCCGAGGACGCTCATCGTGTGTTCGGCCATGCGCCGCTCGCCGGGGGCGTTGGGGTGGCCGGGCACCAGGCTGCGGCCGAACAGGAGGGGCTCGGTCCAGCGGGTGCCGGGGGCGTCGCAGGCGTCATGGCCGTCGGAGACCCCGGAGAAGTCGACGTACGTGACGCCGGTGTCCCCGGCGGCGCGCTCGACGACGGCGTCGAGGTGCGCCTGGGTGCTCCGCAGGTAGGGCACGTCTCCGGCGGCGATCGGCAGTTTCGCGAAGCAGGACGGTTCGGCGGTCGCCGGGGTGATCCACGGATACCCCGGGGCCGCCGCCCGGGCGCCCGGCGCCTCGGCGCGCACCGCGCTCAGGGCGGCCTTGAGCGCCGGGTAGGTGTCGGCCTCGATCCGGTCGTCGAACGACGTGCCGTGCTTGTCCTTGCAGGGGCTGCTCTCGCCGCCGCTGAGGACACCGGCCGATCCGCAGGCCGTGACGGCGTTGGCGAACGTGTTGTCGTCGTTGCCGCCGACGGTCAGCGTGACCAGGTCCGTGCCGGCGTTCAGCGCCTCCACCCGGCGCGACGCCCGGGTACTGGGCCCGGGTGAAGTCGGCGGTCCGGGCCGCGCCGCAGGTGACGTCCTTGAGGCGGGCGCCCGTCGTGGTGGCGATGACGGAGGCTGCCCGGCCGGAAGGCTCTGACCGGCCTCGACGGCCGCCCGCGCTGTTCTAGAGTTACTCAGGCCAGTGCAGACGATTTGCGGACCTGTGAGGTACTCACCAGCCATGTCGACCGAAACGTTTGAGTTCCAGGTAGAGGCGCGTCAGCTCCTGCGGCTGATGATTCACTCCGTCTACTCGAACAAGGATGTCTTCCTGCGCGAGCTCGTCTCCAACGCCTCCGACGCGCTGGACAAGCTCCGCCTCGCCGCCCTGCGCGACGACGCCCCCGGCGCCGACGTGAGCGACCTGCACATCGAGTTGGAGACCGACAAGGACGCCCGCACACTGACCGTGCGGGACAACGGCATCGGCATGTCGTACGACGAGGTCACCCGGCTGATCGGCACCATCGCCAACTCCGGCACCGCCAAGTTCCTCGAAGAGCTGCGCGAGGCCAAGGACGCCGCGGGGGCCGACGGGCTCATCGGCCAGTTCGGCGTCGGTTTCTACTCCGCCTTCATGGTGGCGGACGAGGTGACCCTCGTCACCCGGCACGCCGGCGAGACCCAGGGCACCCGCTGGACCTCGAAGGGCGAGGGCACCTACACCCTGGAGCGGCTCGACGATGCCCCGCAGGGAACCGCCGTCACCCTGCACCTCAAGCCGGCCGACTCCGACAACCAGCTCCACGACTACACGTCCGCCTGGAAGATCAAGGAGATCGTCAAGCGGTACTCGGACTTCATCACCTGGCCCGTCCGCCTGGTGCCGGAGCCGGGCGACGACGCAGCCGGGGCCCGCGAGGCCGAGACGCTCAACTCGATGAAGGCCCTGTGGGCGCGCCCGCGCGACGAGGTGTCCGAGGACGAGTACCACGAGCTGTACAAGCACATCGGCCACGACTGGCGCGACCCGCTGGAGACCATCCGGCTCCAGGCGGAGGGCACCTTCGAGTACCAGGCCCTGCTCTTCGTGCCCGCGCACGCCCCGCACGACCTGTTCACGCAGGGCTACCAGCGCGGCGTCCAGCTCTACGTGAAGCGCGTCTTCATCATGGACGACTGCGAGGAACTGCTCCCGCCCTACCTCCGCTTCGTCAAGGGCGTCGTCGACGCCCAGGACCTCTCGCTCAACGTCTCCCGCGAGATCCTCCAGCAGGACCGCCACATCCGGATGATCCAGCGCCGTCTGACGAAGAAGGTCCTCTCGACGGTCAAGGACCTCAGGACGTCGGCTCCGGACCGCTATGCCACGTTCTGGCGCGAGTTCGGCGCGGTGCTGAAGGAAGGGCTGGTGACCGACTCCGAGAACCGGGACGCGATCCTCGCCGCGTGCTCGTTCGCGTCCACGCACGACGCCGACGAGCCCACCTCGCTGAAGAGCTACGTGGAGCGGATGAAGGACGGGCAGGACGACATCTACTACATGACGGGCGAGTCCCGTCGGGCCATCGAGGACTCCCCGCACATGGAGGCTTTCCGGGCCAAGGGCGTCGAGGTGCTCCTGCTCACCGACGCCGTCGACGAGGTCTGGGTCGACGCCGTGGGGGAGTACGAGGGCAGGACGCTGCGCTCGGTGGCCAAGGGCGAGATCGACCTCTCCGGCACCGAGGACGAGAAGAGCGACGCCGAGAAGGAGAAGCAGGGCGAGGAGTACGCCGGGCTGCTCGGCTGGATGACTCAGCACCTGGGCCAGGATGTCAAGGAGGTCCGTCTCTCCTCCCGCCTCACCGTCTCGCCGGCCTGCGTCGTCTCCGACGCGGGTGAGCTGACGCCCGCCCTGGAGAACATGTACCGGGCGATGGGCCAGGAGGTTCCCGGCGCCAAGCGGATCCTCGAACTCAACCCGGAGCACCAGCTGGTGAGGACCCTGAACCGGGCCTGGACCGACCGGGCGGACCGCACCGGACTCACCGAGACCGCCGAACTGCTGCACGCCCTCGCCGTGTTCGCCGAGGGCGGCCGGCCCAAGGAGCCCGCCAGGTTCGTGCAGTTGATGGCCGACCGCCTGGAGCGCACCGTGTAGCACCCGCCCCCCACCCGCACCCGCGCCCGGTCACGTCATGGGGCCCGAGGCGGTCTCGGGTTCCGGTGGTCGCCGCAACACCCCGGGTCCAAGGGGCGCGGTGGACACCGTGTGCCACCGGTTCGCCTCGATGCCGGGCACGTCGGCAGGAGGCGGGATCGCACCTGGGCGGGCCTGTGGCTACGGCCGCCGGTCGGCCCGGGCGGAGTCCCGAGCCGGGCGACGGCGTCTGCCGCACGGACCGCCGGGGAGCGCGCGGGTGCGTGGTGGTGAGAGGGGGGCCGGCCGCGGCCGGCGGAGAAGTGACTCCGGCCCGCGGCCGGCCTGCCGTCGCGGACGCCGGTCAGGCCTGCCTTCCGACAGGTGTCGCGGCAGGCACCGGCACCCCGGCCCGCAGCAGTCCCTCCGTGCGCAGACCTTCCCATACGGCGTCCGGCAGAGGCCGGTTGAAGTGCTCGACCGCGTCGCGGACCTGCGCGGCCGACCGCGGCCCGACGAGGACGGAGGCGACGGCCGGATGCCCGAGGGGGAAGCGGACCGCGGCCGCCCGCAGCGGCACCCCGCGTGCCTCGGTGAGATCACGCATCCGCCGTGCCCGGCGCAGGAGTTGCGCGGGCGCCGCGGCGTAGTCGTACGTGGCACCCGGCGACGGGTCGGCCAGCAGGCCGGAGTTGAGGGCACCGCCCACGATCACGCTCTTGCCGGCGGCCGCCGCGGCCGGCAACAGGTCCTCCAGCGCGCCCTGTTCGAGCAGGGTGTAGCGCCCGGCGCACAACACGGCGTCGACGTCCGTGTCCGTGACGAAGCGCGTCAGCATCCGGGTCCGGTTCATACCCGCGCCGATCGCCCGGACCACGCCCTGTGCCCGCAGATCCTCCAGCGCCGGACAGGCCTCCCGGAACGCCTGTTCCTCGTGGTCGTCCGGATCGTGCAGCAGGACCAGGTCGACGCGGTCGAGCCCGAGACGGGTGAGGCTCTGCTCCAGAGAGCGGCGCACACCGTCGGCGCTGAAGTCCCACCGCCGCCGGTGCGTGGCCGGTACGGCGAAGCCGTTGGCCAGGTCGTCCCCGCCGCCGTCGTGCGGGACGAGCACCCGTCCCACCTTCGTCGACAGGGTGAAATCGTCCCGGGGCCTGTCCCGCAGAGCCGCCCCGAGTCTGCGTTCCGACAGGCCGAGCCCGTAGTGCGGGGCGGTGTCGAAGTAGCGGACGCCCGCCGCCCAGGCGGCGTCCACGGTGGCCGCCGCCTCCTCCTCACCCACGGGCGTGTAGAGACCGGCGACGGCCGCGGCGCCGAAGCCGAGGGCGGTGACGGACACGTCGCTGCGGCCGAGGGTGCGGCTCGGCAGCGACGGACCGGCACCGGTCCCGCCCGGCCGTGTCACCGCCCCTCCGGCCGCGACCGCAGCCCCTGCGTTCCACCGTCCACCGCGAGGGCGGTGCCCGTGCCCGAGGTGGCGGACGGGCTCGCCAGGTACACGATGGCCGCGGCGACCTCCTCGGCACTGACCAGCCGTCCCAGGGGCTGACGGGCCTCGAGCGCGGCCCGCTCGGCCGCCGGGCCGGGTGCACGGTCGAGGAGGTGGCCGATCCAGGGCGTGTCCGCCGTGCCGGGGGTCACGGAGTTGACGCGGATGCCGTCCCGGATGTGGTCCGCGGCCATGGCCGGCGTCAGGGACAGGATCGCGCCCTTGCTGGTGCTGTACAGGGCCCGTTGCGGCAGATCCGCCGTGGCCGCGACGGAGCAGGTGTTGACGACCGCCGCCTGCGCGGAGGCCCGCAGACGGGGGAGGGCCGCACGGGCGGTGCGGACCATGCCGAGGACGTTCACGTCGGGGACCCGGTGCCACTCGGCGTCTTCGTTGTCCTCGACCGTGCCGATCGCGCCGACACGGGCGTTGTTGACCAGGGTGTCCACACCGCCGAGGTCGTGGGCCGCTGCGGTGACGGCGGAGCGCACCGAGGCGTCGTCGGACACGTCCGCGGCGTGACCCCGCACGGGCTGGTCCACCGGTGCCGGGTCGTGGTCCAGTACGGCGACCTCCGCGCCCCGGGCGGCCAGCAGCCCCGCGGTGGCCCCGCCGATGCCGGATTCACCGCCGGCCAACGGGGCCCTGAGCACGGACAGCTCACTCATCGGTTCGTCCCCTTCCGCCGTTGGGCGAGGTCGGCGGCCCGGAAGACACCGTCCGGACACCGGTGGGCCGCGATCGAGTCGGCATGCGGCTGGGAGGAGAAGCCGGGCGCCGTCGGAGCCACGTAGCGCGAGGTGGGGAAGCGGATGTCGACCACGTCGACGTCGATGACGCGTGCCGTGGCCACGAGGCACGTCCTTCCCTGGATCGCCCAGGATGACGCCGCCATCGATGGTGTGGCCAGGTGATCACCATGTCAAGGGTCGCACGTCGTCAACGTGCGTCTGGCGGGGCCGGCGAACCCCGTAGGACATGGAGTGCCGGACGCCATCCGCCGCGAGCCCGGCCGAGCAGCTCGGCGACCAGCGTGGCGAACTCCTCCGGGACGGCCGGGCGGATGCCGAGCTGCTCCGCCTTGGCGCGCTTCGAACCCGCTCCCTCACCCGCGACGACGAACGCCGTGTTCTCGGAGACACCGGAGGAGGAGCGTCCACCGGCCCGCCCGAACCGAGTTCCTGGACCGGGTGCCCGACTCGCGCCTGACCCGGCGGACCCTCGGACGGCGCCACGCCCGCCGGGGCGAGGTGAGGTTCCGGCCCGTCGGGGAGGGCGGCACGTCGATGACCGTGCGGACGTCGGTCCAGCCGCGCGGACCGACCGGCGCACTCACCGCGGTCCCCGGGGCGGCCGGCCGGCTCGTGCGGCCCGAGCTCGCGGCCTTCGAGACGGGCTTCGAGACGGCCTTCGAGACGGGCTTCGAGACGGCCTTCGAGACGGGCTTCGAGAGTCACGGATACGCGAGTGGCGCCCGGCGGGGACCATCCGGGGCGGGCAGATACGGCCGGGGGAGCCGGAAGCGCCGCGGAGCCGGGTGGTGATCTGACCCGTGGGCCGAGCCGCGGACGGCAACACGGCGAACCGGGCTCCGACATCGGCGACCGGCCCCATCGAGGGGCATCGCCGTCCGGCTGTGGCGCACGGCACCGTGGCCGCGCCGGACACCGGCCCCGGCGCGGGAATGGCGGGAAGCAGGGCACCGTTGACACCTGTCATGCCCGACACTTCGCCACGACCCGCGGCTGCCCGCATGCCGCTCGCCGTCTACATCCTCGGCCTGTCCGTCTTCGCGCTCGGCACGAGCGAGTTCATGCTCTCCGGACTGCTGCCGCCCATCGCCGAGGACATGGACGTGTCGATCCCGCAAGCCGGGCTGCTGATATCGGCGTTCGCGATCGGCATGGTGATCGGTGCGCCGCTGCTCGCGGTCGCGACCCTGCGGCTGCCGCGCAGGACCACGCTGGTCTCACTGATCTCCGTGTTCGGCCTCGGCCAGGTCGCGGGTGCGCTCGCGACCGGCTACGAGGTCCTGTTCGTCTCCCGGGTCGTGAGCGCGCTCGCCTGCGCCGGATTCTGGGCCGTGGGCGCGGCCGTGGCCATCGCGATGGTGCCGGTGACCGCGCGGGCCCGCGCCATGGCCGTGATGATCGGAGGACTGTCCGTCGCCAACGTTCTCGGCGTCCCGGCGGGCGCCTTCCTCGGTGAGCACCTGGGCTGGCGGTCCGCGTTCTGGGCCGTGGGCGGCGCGTCCGCCGTCGCGCTCGTCGGTGTGGTGACCCTGATCCCCCGTATTCCGCTGCCCGAGCGGCGGCCCCGGCTCAGGGGCGAGCTGGCGATCTACCGCGACCGCCAGGTCTGGCTGTCCATCGTCGTGACCGCGCTCGCCGCCGGCGGGGTGTTCTGCGCCTTCTCCTACCTCGCGCCGCTCCTCACCGACGTGGCGGGACTGGCGGACGGCTGGGTGCCGACCGTGCTGGCGCTGTTCGGCGTCGGCGCCCTGATCGGCACGACGATCGGCGGCCGGGTCGCCGACGCGCACCTGTTCGGCGTCCTCCTGTCCGGCATCACGGCCTCGACGGTGCTGCTGGCCGCGCTGGCGCTGTTCGCCTCCAGCCCCGCCGTCGTGATCGCCCTGTCACTGCTGCTCGGCGTCTCCGCGTTCTACACGGCACCCGCGCTCAACGCGCGCATGTTCAACGTCGCGGGTGCCGCGCCCACCCTGGCCGGCGCGACGACGACCGCCGCCTTCAACCTGGGCAACACCGGTGGCCCCTGGCTCGGCGGCACGGTGATCGACGCGGACCTCGGATACGCCGCCACGGCCTGGGCGGGCGCGGCGATGACCCTGGTCGCGATCGCCTTCGTCGCCGTCTCCCTGCGCTTGCACACCCGCTCGCGCGTCGTGATGAGCGGCATGGCCCACGAGACCGCGGGCGTGGACCGTACCCAGCGGGTGTGACGCCCACGCGAGTCCGGACACCCACGCGAGTCCGGACACTCGCCGGTGTCTGGAAACCACACGGGAGTCGGGCTCCCGCCGGGGCGTGAAACCGGCGTCACCCATGATCATCGCAAGGACAAGGGCAAGGGCAAGGGCAGGGGCAAGGGCAAGGGCGGGGGCGGGTGAGGGGGCGGGTGAGGGGGCGGGGTCGTGGCACGGCGGCAGCGCGCCGCGACAGCATCTCGGAGGGCGCGGTCCGAATCCGGCCGCCCCGCCCCGCCCCCTCACCCGGCGTCCACACCCGGCAGGGCGGACCCTGGCGCCCCGTCAAGGGGCCGTGGGGCCGGCCGCGGCCCCGGCGCAGCGGTCGGCCAGCCGGGCGAACGCCTCCTTGAGCGCGGGCGGGCCGACGACCTCGATGTCGGTGTCGAAGAGACAGAAGGCGGCGGCGAGGGCGGGCCACGACCAGGAGCCCAGCGTGAGCCGGCAGCGGTCCGGACCGAGTCTCTCGACGGTGCCGTCGGCGGCGTGCGGGGACACCGCGGAGGCGGGCAGGCGGAGTACGGCCTCACCGCGGCAGGGCCAGTCGGGGGAGCCGTCGGAGCCGCGGAACCTGCCGGTCAGGAACGAGGCCACGTCCCCGCCGGGCGGTTCCCTCGGCGCGAAGCGGGGCCCGGTGGGAGTGCGCGGGGTGATCCGGTCGGCACGGAAGACACGCCAGTCCTCGCGGTCGAGGTCCCAGGCGACCAGGTACCAGCGCCCGCCGCGGACTACGAGGTGGTGCGGCTCCACCCGGCGCGGTGGCCGTGCCGCGTCGTCACCGGTGTCCGGCGGGTGGACCGGGGTGTGGTCGAAGCGCAGCACCTCACGGGCCTGGACGGCGGCGCCGAGCGCCATGAGGACGCCGCTGTCCGCCTGGGGCTGCGGACGGGGCGCGGACCGTGCGACGGAGGTGACGTGCAGGGCGTCGATCCGGTGCCGGAGACGGGCGGGCATGACCTGGCGCAGGGTGGTCAGGGCACGCGCCGCGCCGTCCTCGATCCCGGCGCCGGTGGCGGCGGCGGTCCGCAGCGCGACGGCGAGCGCGACCGCCTGTTCGTCGTCGAAGAGCAGCGGGGGCCCGCGTCCCGGCGTCGAGCCGGTAGCCGCCGTCGGGGCCCTTCACCGCCAGGACGGGATAGCCCAGCTCACGGAGCCGGTCGACGTCGCGGCGCAGTGTGCGCGCACTGATGTCCAGCCGCTCGGCCAGCACCGCGCCGGGCCAGTCCCGGCGTGCCTGGAGCAGCGAGAGCAGGAACAGCAGCCGGGCCGAGGTCTTCTGCATGACCGCCATGCTGCCGCGGATAGCGGCCACTACCTGACCGCTACCCGCGGCAGAGTGAGCGGCGCGAGGCCGGACGGGCCCCGCGGCCGGCCCGCTCCGAGGGCCGTCCCACGCTTTCCATGCTGTTGTCCCCGAGGCGAGGAGCCCATCGTGACCGCCAGAGCCGTGACCCACCTGAACTTCCGCGGTGACGCCCGCGAGGCCCTCACCTTCTACGGGACGGTGTTCGGTGGAGACCTCACCGTGGTGACGTACGAGGACACCGGCGACGTCCAGGACCCCGCGGAGGCCGACCAGGTGATGTGGGGCCAGGTGTCCGCCGCCGACGGTCCGTGCGTGATGGCCTACGACGTGCCGGCCGGCCTGCCCTGGAACCAGGGCGAGAACGCGTTCTTCGTCTCCCTGCGCGGCGACACGACCGAGGAGATCGCCGCGTACTGGGAGAAGCTGTCCGCGGGCGCGACCGTCCTGCGGCCCCTGGGGGCCGCGCAGTGGGCGCCTCTCTACGGCATGCTGCGGGACCGGTTCGGCGTCACCTGGGTCCTGGACGTGGTGAGCGAGTACAGCGCATGACCGTGCTCGACGCCCGGTCGCTGAACCGGGCGGCACTCGCCCGGCAGCTGCTGCTCGACCGCGCGGACCACCCGGTCCTGGACGCCGTCGCGCACCTCGGCGGCATGCAGGCCCAGGAGCCGCAGGAACCGTTCGTCGGACTCTGGTCGCGGCTGCGCGACTTCACGCCCCCGGCGCTCTCGGACCTGCTGACCGGGCGTCGGGTGGTGCGCACCCACCTGATGCGCCGGACCGTCCATCTCGTCACCGCCGACGACGTGCTGGCCTGGCGCTCCCGCCACGACGCCATGCTGCGCGGACGCGTCCTCGGCACCTACCGGCGCGAGCTCGAAGGAGTGGACCTCGACGAGCTCACGGCGGCGGGCCGGGCGGTCCTGGCCGACGGCGAGCCCCGCTCGATGGGTGAACTCGCGCGGGCGGTGGCCGGACGCCGGCCGGAGGCGGGGCCCCGCCCACTGGGGGAGATGCTGGTCGCCGCGCTGATCCCGATGGTGCAACTGCCGCCGCGCGGGCTCTGGCGCACCAGAGCGGGGGTGCGCTACGCCCCGGTCGAGGCCTGGCTGGGCCGTGAGGTCGACCCGCCCGCCCCGCCGGGCACCGATCCGGTCGGCGAGGCGCTGGTGCGCCGCTACCTCGCCGCGTTCGGACCGGCCGCCTCGGCGGACCTGCGCGCCTGGTGCGGGCTCGCCGGACTGCCCGCCGCTGTCGCCGCGGTACGCGGGGAACTGGTCGCCTTCCGCGACGAACGGGGCAGGGCACTGCTGGACCTCCCCGGCGCACCCCGCCCCGATCCCGGCACCCCGGCACCGGTGCGGTTCCTGCCGGCGTTCGACAACGCGATCCTCGGCTACCGGGACCGCGGCCGCGTCATCGACGACGCGCACCGCGGTCTGTCGGTCACCGGGGCCCGTGTCGTCCTCGTCGACGGCCGGGTCTCGGCGACCTGGACCGTCGAGGACGACACGGTGACCGTCACCCCGCTGCGCCGGCTCACCCGGGCGGAGCGCAGCGAAGTCGGCGAGGAGGGGCGGGCCCTGGCGTCCTTCCTCTCCGAGGGTGACAGCGACCGGGCCCGGGTGGGGACGGCCCCGCCCTGACCGGCGGGTGGACCGTGCCCTACCCGGAGCCGCGCGCCGTCACGCACCGAGGAGGAGGGAGAACGCGCGGGTGTCGGTGCCCTCGTAGATCCTGGCGGTGTCGGCCGGGGTGGTGAGCAGGACCATCAGGGTCAGCGACACGCCGGCACCGGCCACGGCTGCGGCGGCCACGCGCCGGCGAGCTCGACGTCGCAGCGGTCGGCCAACTGGCCTGCGCCGCCGCCCACGCCGCCGTCCCGGGCGACCGGCCCGCCACCCGGGTCGACAGGCGCATCCACGAGAACCCGACCCGCTCCCGCACCTCCTGGACGGTCCGCTGCGGTCCGGGCGGCAACGCGGCCCCGGTGACCGGCTGACCCGTCGGCTGCCCGCGGCAACGGAATGCGGCGTACACCCATCTCCGTGACCTACACCAGGGGGAGAGGGGCACGGGGGCGCACTACACCCGATGCAGTACACCAGTCCAGACCCAGGGTCGGATCAATCGCGGACGAGTCCGGGTGAGCATGGATGAGTACCCCGGTCAGCGCCTCGGCCTCCCCCCATGTGCCGGGTCTTCGTCCTGCCCGTAACCCGACGGATTGGTCCCAGGTGGCTACGTTTCTCTATCGACTCGGCCGGCGCGCGTTCCGGCGCCGCGGTCTCGTCGCCCTGCTGTGGGTGGCCATACTCGTGGGCGCAGGCGTCGCCGCGTCCACCGCGCCCACCCCGCCCGAAGACTCCTTCTCCATGCCCGGCACCGAGTCCCAGAAGGCCTTCGACCTGCTCGACGAGCAGTTCCCGGCCGCCAGTGCCGAGGGTGCCACCGCACGCGTCGTGATCCGCGCCCCCGAGGGCGGAAAGATCTCCGACCCGGCCGGAAAGGCGCAGGTCGGGGAACTGGTGAAGGCCCTCGGCGCGGGCCCGCAGGTCGCCTCGGTGGACGACCCGTTCAAGGCGGACGCCGTCAGCGAGGACGGCACGACCGCGTACGCCTCCGTGACCTACAAGGTCAACGCCATGGAGCTGACCGACCAGGCCCGTGCTTCGCTCACCGCCGCCGCCGATGACGCGCGCACCGACGGCTTCACCGTGGAGACCGGCGGCGACGCGGTCGTGGCCGAGCAGGAGATGGGCGGCACCGCCGAGCTGATCGGCATCGGGGTGGCCGCGATCGTGCTCCTGCTGACCTTCGGCTCGCTGGTCGCGGCCGGCATGCCGCTGATCTCGGCGATCATCGGTGTCGGCATCGGCATCTCCGCCATCGGGGCGCTCGGCAGCACGCTGGAACTGTCCGCCACGACCTCCACCCTCGCCATGATGATCGGCCTCGCGGTCGCCATCGACTACGCCCTGTTCATCGTCTCGCGCTACCGCGCGGAGATAGCCGAGGGCCGCACTCCCGAGGAGGCCGCGGGCCGGGCGGTCGGCACGGCGGGCTCCGCGGTCGTCTTCGCCGGACTCACGGTCGTCGTGGCCCTGTCCGGCCTCGCGATCGTGAACATCCCGATCCTCACCAAGATGGGCCTGGCCGCCGCGGGAACGGTCGGCATCGCCGTGCTGATCGCCCTCACCCTCACCCCGGCGCTGCTCGGCTTCGCCGGCAGGAAGGCGCTGAGCCGCAAGGACCGCAAGGCGCCCGCGGGAGCGCGGGCCGCGTCCGCCAGGCCCAAGCTCGGCACCCGCTGGGCCCGCTTCGTACAGCGGCGCCCGGTCACCGTACTGCTGACCGCGGTGCTCGGCCTCGGCGTCATCGCCGTGCCCGCCGCCGGCATGGAGCTGGGCCTGCCCGACGAGGGCAGCTCCGCCCCCGACACCACGCAGCGCAAGGCCTACGACATGCTGTCCGAGTCCTTCGGGGCCGGGTTCAACGGCCCGCTGATGGTCACCGTCGACGCCCGCGACGCGGACGACCCGAAGGCCGCCGCCGACACCGTCGGCGAGAAGATCACCGGACTGGGGAAGGCCGCGGCCGTCACCGCGGCCAGGTTCAACGAGAGCGGCGACACCGCCGTCCTCACCGTGGTGCCCAAGACCGGCCCGAGCGACGCCGCGACCGAGTCGCTGGTGCACGACATCCGCTCGCTGGCCGGCGGCGTCAGGGGCGACACGGGCGCGACCATGCTGGTCACCGGCGCGACCGCGATGACGATCGACTTCTCCCAGACCCTGGACGACGCGCTCATCCCGTACCTGGCACTGGTCGTCGGGCTGGCCTTCCTGCTCCTGATGCTGGTGTTCCGCTCGATCCTCGTCCCGCTGAAGGCGGCCCTGGGCTTCCTGCTCTCGGTGGCAGCGGCGCTCGGCGCGGTGGTCGCGGTCTTCCAGTGGGGCTGGCTCGCGGACGTGATCGGCGTGGACCAGCCGGGCCCGATCATGTCGATGATGCCCATCTTCATGATCGGCGTGGTCTTCGGTCTCGCCATGGACTACGAGGTCTTCCTCGTCACGCGCATGCGTGAGGCGTACGTCCACGGATCGTCCGCCGCCGAGTCCGTCACCACGGGCTTCACTCACGGCGGCCGCGTCGTCGCGGCGGCCGCGATCATCATGATCAGCGTCTTCTCCGGCTTCATCCTGGAGAACGACGCCATGATCAAGATGATGGGCTTCGGCCTCGCGATCGCGGTCCTCTTCGACGCCTTCGTGGTCCGCATGGCGGTCGTGCCCGCGGTGCTCGCCCTGCTGGGCACCAAGGCCTGGTGGCTGCCCAGGTGGCTGGACCGCATCCTGCCGAACGTCGACGTCGAGGGCGAGAAGCTGCACAAGGAGCTGGGCGACACGACCCCGCCCGGGCAGCCCGCGCGCGAGCCGGAGACGGCCGGCGTCTGAACCCCCGCGCACACGGCCCTCCGAGGCAGCGCACACGGCCCCGGTGCCCTGGACGTCCAGGACACCGGGGCCTTCGCTTCACAGGTCCCGCGCGGGGCGGGTGAGCGCCTCGTCCAGGACGACGTGGAGACGGCCGGGTCGATCGCCCCGCTGCCCGCCCCGGCGGTCGCGGCGGGCCACGCCGTCGTCACCCGGCGGCCGAGCCCACCGGTGCACCGCAGTGCGGCCGTCGTGGCGCGGCGCCCCGCGGTGAACGCGGTCGTCGCCGCGCTCCGCGACCACCCCGAGACCCCGGCCCCCTTCCTCCGCTCGTTCGGCTGCGCCGGGGTCGGTGTCGTCGCCATCGCGGCCATCGGCACGCTGCTGGTGATGCCGGCTCTGTTCGTCGTCCTGGGGCACCGGGTCAACAGCGGGCGGCTGCCGTGGGCGAAGCGAGAGCGCACCGGCACCCGGGCGTCCCTGTGGGGACGGCCGGCCGGCACCGTGATGCGGCGCCCCGGCGCTCACCGCGCTGCCCGTGCTGGCCGTACTGCTGGTGGCGGCGAGCCCGCTGCCGGGCATCACCCTGGGCACCCCGGACGAACGCGTGCTGGCCGAGGACGCGCAGAGCCGCCAGGTGGCCTCCGTGCGGCGGGAGAAGTCCGACGGCAACGACGACGCCGCCCTCCACGTCGTCATCGACGAGCCCGTGGACGGGGCGCCGCTGGGCTCCTACGCGGCCGGACTGTCCGGTCTCGAAGGGGTGGTCCGCGTCGAGACCGGCACGGGAACCTACGTCGGGGGACGGCTCGCGGCGGCCGGTCCCGGCAACGCGGCCCTCAGCCGCCCCGACGCCCAGCGGATCACCGTGGTGAGCGGCCTCACCCTTCGGTCGGACCAGGCACAGGAGCTGGTCGAAGAGGTGCGGGCCGTCGCGCCGCCCGCCGGGACCAGGGCCCCTGGTGGGCGGCGGGGACGCCCAGCTGATCGACTCCGAGGACTCCATCAGCGGTCGGCTCCCGCTCGCCCTCGGCCTGGTCGCCCTCACCACCTTCGTTCTGCTCTTGTCCCCCTCCCGCCCGGGAGGCGGGCACGGGCGGGGGCCCGCCTCCCGGGCGGGAGATCAGGAACCGACGGCGGCGGGGTCCTCGGCGCCGGCCTCTCCGGCCGGTCTGAACTCCACGGCGACGACCCCGTCCACACTCCTGCAGTGCTCCTCCAGCAGCGGGGCGGACACATGACCCGGGAGCCGGCCGCTCAGTACGACATGTCCGTGCGTCACGTCCACCTGCACCGACGAGGGAGCCAGGCCGAGCACCTTGACCAGGGCCTCCTCGATGATCTCGGTGCGGATCGCGCGGTCCGTGCGCAGGAAGACCCGCAGCAGGTCGCTCCTGCTGACAACCCCGGCCAGCCGTCCGCCCTCGTCGACGACCAGGAGCCGTTTGATGCCGTGCCGCGCCATCACCCGGGCGGCGTCCACGACGCTCCAGCTCTCGTGGGCGCAGAGCGCGGGCGAGGTCATGAGCCCGGCCGCGTCCGTGGCGCCCGCCTTGGCACCCGCCGACCGGGACCACTCGGCGTACTCGGAGGAGCCGTCGGGTTCCGCACCCCACATCTTCTGCAGGAGGTCGGCCTCCGACACCACCCCCACGGGACGGTTCTCCCCGTCGACGACCGGCACCGCGGTGATGTCGTACTCCAGCAGCAGGTGGGCGATCTCCTTGAACGGTGTGCCCCGCTGCACGCGGACCACGGCGTCGCTCATCAGATCGCCCACCCTCTGGTGTGTCATCAGGGGTCTTCTCCTCCGCTGCCGGCCCGCGTCGACCGGCGTTCGTCCTTCTTGTCCGTGAAAACGATCGGCCGGCCGTGGGAGTGCCCCGACGCCGCCGCGTGGGGACCGACCAGGACCAGGGCGATGTCGTCGCCCGGGGTGGGCGCGTGCCGGATGAGGGCGTCGGCCATGGCGTCGAGGTCGCCCGGGTCGCCGTGTTCCAGGAGCCCGGCGAGGGCCGCGGTCGCGTCGTCGAGGTCGACTCCGGGGGCCTCGACGAGTCCGTCGGTGTAGAGCGCGAGCACGCTGCCCGGCGGCAGCGAGAACTCCAGCGAGGGATACACGGTGTCCGGCTCGATGCCCAGCAGCAGGCCGGGCGGTACCCGCAGGGCCTGGACGCGCCCGTCGGTGTGGCGCACCAGAGGCGGTGGGTGGCCGGCGAGCGCCACACAGGCGCGATGCGTGGCCAGGTCGAGGTGGACGTAGGCACAGCTGGTGAACAGCCCGGGGTCCAGATCGGTCAGCAGACGGTTGGTGCGGGCCAGGACGTCCCCGGGGGGCGCTCCCACGGTGGCGTGCGCGTGCACGGCGGTGCGGACCTGGCCCATGAGTGCCGCGGCGTCCACGTTGTGGCCCTGTACGTCGCCGATGGTGACCGCGGCCGTGTGGTCGTCGAGGCGGATGACGTCGTAGAAGTCGCCGCCGATGCCCAGGCCCCGTGCGGCCGGAAGGTAACAGGCGGCCACGTCCAGGCCGGGCACGCGGGGCAGGGTGTGCGGCAGCAGGGCGGACTGCAGGCGGTGGGCGAGGTGGTGTTTGGCGTCGTAGAGCCGGGCGCGGTCCAGGGCCTGACCGACCAGGCCGGCCAGCGACGTGAGGGCGGCCCGTTCGCCGGGCGGGAAGACGTGGGGCCGTCGGTAGGACAGGAGGAGGGAGCCGATGGGGCGGCCGGAGGCGATCAGCGGCAGCACGGCCCATGCGGCCATCCCGTCCTCGTGCGTCATGGTGGGGTAGGCGTCGTGGAGTTCGTCGAAGGTCGCCCAGAAACCCGGGACGCCCGTGGTCAGGACGTCGGCGCCGGGGATGGGCGAGGTGAGGGGAGCCCCGTCGAAGTGCTCCAGGAGATCCGGGCGGTAGCCGCGCTGACCGACGATCTTCAGGCGGCCGTCCTCCTGGGCCATCACCACCATGCCCTGCGCGCCGAGGGCGGGCATCAGCTGGTCGGCGGTCTGCTCGACCACGTCCTGCACACCGACGGCCTCGGTGAGGGTGGAGGCCAGGTGCATCAGGTGGTAGAGCACGGTGGCGCGGCTGGGCCCGGAGGGCGCTACGGACCGGGACGGGGGCGCGTCCGCGTCCGGGCTGCCGTGAGTGATGCGGACGCTGAGCCCGGTGGCGTCCGGGTACAGCTCGAAGGCGAGCCACGTATCCGGGGGCCGCAGGACCGTGAAGGCCTGTGGGCGCCGGCTGACCAGCGCGGCCCGGTAGCGGTCCTCGACATGCGGCACGTCCATCCAGGGGAGCGCCTCCCACGGCAGCGCGCCCACCAGGACGGAGCGGTCGGCACCGAGGAGTTCGGCCGCCGCCGGAGTGACGAAGGCGATGCGTCCGTCCAGGTCGAGCGTGCAGGAGCCGCCCGGCAGGCGGTCCACGAAGGCGGACAGCGCGACCGCCTCGGCGGGGGAGGGCGTGCGGGGGGCCGGTGGTGGCAGGGTCCGCGGCCGCTCCGTGGGCAGCAGCGGTTCGCCGCGGTCGACCGCCCGATGCAGGCTCTCGCCGAGGCGGCGGCAGCCCTCCCGGATGACCTCCTGCTCACCGGTGCTCAGCCGGGCCTGGTGGTTCCCGGGCCAGAGCAGCACCAGCCCGCCCAGGAGCGCGGTGCCCGAGACGAGTGGTGCGGCCGCCAGCCCGAAGTCGTACGGCAGTACGAGCGCCAGCCGCGGATACTCACGGGCCATCTCCTCCCGGTCGCCGGCCCACACCAGGCGACGCTCGCGGACGGCGTCCGCCACGGGCATCGGGTCCTTCAGCCCGACACGCCGCCACGGAACGGCCATCTCCTGCGGGACCCCCGTGATCAGGACCTGCCACAGGGCACTCTCGCCCGGCGGCAGCACGTACAGAATCCCTCCGAACGCACCACTCGCCCGCACCACGGCGGTCATCGTGGAGTCCATCAGCCGTCCACTGCCCGACGTCGGCCACCCCGAACATCACGCATATCTGGACCCTACGCCCGTCCCGCCGCGTCGGCATGCGAGGACGCGGCCGCGGGGGGCCGCCGCTCAGCGCCGGGTGCAGGGCCACCGGGCCTGCGCTTCACGTACAGCCGGCCGCCCGCCGGGCCGAGCCCCACCAGCCGTGCGGCACCGGGCACATCGGGCCTCCGCGGTGCGCGAGGCGCTGGAGTCGTCCGGCGATCTCGGCTTCCGCTGCGGCGTCAACGACGCGGCGCACGCCGGGGCCGACGACGGCGCCGGGGCGGTGGCCTGACCGAGCACGGCCGACACCGCGGCCGCGAGTGCCGGAGTGTGCCGGCCGTGCCGCAGTCCGGCCGGCCGTCGAGGCAGAGCCCGGTGTCTGTCTCGCCCGCTATGTGCGCAGCAGTCGCTGCGTGATCTCCCGGTACTGCCGCAGCGCGAGCCTGAGTTCCTCGGCATGCGTCTCGGGAGCCTTGTCCTGCCAGCTCTCGTGCAGGGCACGACGCCGCTCCGCGAGGGCGTGCGCGAGGTGGGCCGCGGCGTCGTCGAATGCGGCCTCCGCCTCCTCCAGCGCCTCGTGCGGAGCGTCGGCGAAGGTGTTGATGGCCTTGCGGAGGCGGTCCATGACCGCGCCCCGCTCCGCCGACGGCAGAAGTGTCTCCGGCGCCGCGAACCCCTGTTCCGGGCGGCGCGGGTGCTGGTCCGAGGGCTGCTGTGCGCGCGTCTGGTCGTACATCATCGTGTGCCGCTTTCCTGGTCTGCCTGGATCACCGGGTTCCCCGGAGCGGCATGGCTCTGCGCCGTACTGACAGTCAACGGTCCAGGACGGTGTGTGTCAAAGCACCGGCTTCCCCGTGCCCTGTCGCCGCCGGGTGAGGGACCGGGGCAGTCGGTGATGATGCCGTCGACGCCGAGGTCCGTCATGGTGCGGACGGCGCCTGGTTCGTCGACGGTCCAGACGTCGCTGTCACGGGCAGCCTGCCGCGGTCCGGCGGGTCCGGGACCGGCCGACGGGCGGGAGCAACGAACCAGTCATCAGAGGCGGAGGGGGTGAATGCGTGCGATCACCCCCTCCCACCCCGTGCCTTTCACCTGCCGAGGATGCCCTGGGGAAGGAGGGACTGTGGAGAGGTGGCAGGATGCCCCACCTCCAGCGATCCGAGGAGACCGTTCAGGAGCGGAGCACCGGGAACGCCGACGGACGGACCGGGCACGGGGGCCGCCTCGGCGACGGGAGCGGAGACCAGCAGAGCGGTGGCCATGGCGGAGACGCATGCGAGCTTCTTGATCATGCCCGTCCCAACGAACGGCGGCCCCGGGGGAAACGCTCGCCGTGGGCCGGCTGGGCCAGTCGGGTGCACACGGGCGCCGACCGAGGCAACCGGCGGAAGCGGCGCGGGCTCGGGGGAGGCACGGAACGCCTGGACCACCAGCGCGGCGATCCCGCCGGGAGGCCGCGACGCGGGCGGCCGCCTGTTCACGGTGACCGGGAGCCATCCGGCCACGTCGGCGACACCGGCTTCACCGCGACGGGCGACGTCGGCGCCGGAGCGCTCCACCACGATCACCTCGGGCTCCACCGGGAGCAGGAACCGTCGTGACACCTCGGGACGCCGGACCGGTGTCCGGCCGGGCTCGCCCGCGGCCCTACCCGCGGGGTAATCGACCATTCCCCCGCGGCTCGGCAGGATCAGGCACGTCGACGGAAACGTTCCGCCGGTATCCGGCCCACGGCAGCGAGGAGCACACGATGCCCGCCACCCCCACCGCACCCACGGAAGACCAGGTCGCCGAGTCCACCCGCTCCGTCGTACGAGACTTCCTCGCCGCCCGCATGGCCGGCGACACCGGACGGCTGGTCGAGATCTTCGCCGACCAGGTCGACTGGCTGCTCGCGGAGAACCCCGCGGTCCCGTGGATCCGACCCCGTGCCACGGGCGTCGAAGCAGCTTCCCAGTTCACGGAGTTGACGGAGTACACCGTGCCCGGGGACGCACGGGCCTCGGTCGACACCTTCCTCGTCGACGGCACGGACGCCGTCCTGATGGGGTGGCTGTCGGGGACCGTACGCGCGACGGGCAAGTCCTTCGCGGGGCCGTTCGCACTGCGCCTGACCGTCGAGGGCGGCCGGATCACCCGGCACCACCTCTACGAGAACAGCCTGTCCATCGCCGAGGCGTGTGCACCGGGCACGTGAGCCCTCGCCCGGGCCGGACCGAACCGGTCGCCGGTCCGGCATCGCCCCGTCCGCATCCTCGGCCATCAGGTCCCGCGCGGCCGGTGTCAGCTCGCGACCGTCCGCGCAGCGCGGGAAGGCCCGCGGGGTCCACTGGGCGTCTTCTCCAGCGCGTCCTCCGCAGGAACTGTCCCGGCGGCGGTGCCGCATCACGCTCGGTCCGCCGCGCGTGGCCAGACGAACACCTCGGTACCGGGCCGGCGTTCGGAGAAGCCAGCCGGACGGTGAGACCAGGTCGTTCAGCCGGCCGCGCCCGTCCAGGTCCAGCACCTCGCCGACACGTCCGCCAGGCCGGGGGCGTACGGGAGTCTCCCGCGCCGGTAGAAGGCGGCGGAACCGGAGGAACGGCGGCTCGTCGCATTCCCGGCCGCTCACCATCACCGCTCACCGTCACCACCCGCCCCTTCCCCGATCCCGTATCCATCCGGCCTGCCGGCCATGACTCCACCGTGCAGCCGGTGCGCCCGCCCTGCGCCCTGCCCCGGCCCCGGTACGGCGCCGCACACTCACAGGCATGGGGGACACACACGAACCGAACCTCTTCCCGGTGCCGGGCCCCGACGGACACCGACAGCCGCCCGCCGGGGCGCCCAGGCCCTGGGAGGGCACCGACCGCAGGCAGGCCGCCCGTGAGGGCGCCACCGGGCCCGAGCCGCCGGCCCGTCCCGTCTGTCCGCACTGCGGCCTGCCCGGTGAACGCCGCCTCACCTACACCGGCCGGCACGTCCTGCTCGAACCCCGGCTCACCGTCCCCGCCCACCTCGTCCCCGGCGGGCACCGCTGGCACGTCGACCCCGGCGGGCAGGCCTGGAACGGCGGCCTGGGCGAGCCCCCGCCCGGCACCACCTGCCGCATCCCCCACCAGCTCACCTGCCCGGGCCTCACCCTGGACGAGATCAAACCGTGGCGGTGGCTGGACGCGGTACGCGAGGAGAACACCCGCCGGGCATGGCGGCAGACGGACGAGAGCGGCTGTCCGGGGGCGTTGCCCGACGTCGGGTGACCGCTCCTGTGGCGGCAGGACCGCCGTGGGCGGGGCGTCGAGAGGGCCGCGGACGCCGGTGACGGCGCGATGCGCGAACTCCGCGGCGCCGGTGTGGCCGCCGAGCCGCGGCGGGCGTACCACCGGGGCGTGGGCCACAGGGACACCCGCGGAGCGCTCCCTGCGCTGAGCGCGCGGCCCCCGGAGCCTTTCCGACCGGCCCTACGAGGACTCGCGTACCACCAGCTCCGTCGGCAGCGTCATCTGCTGCCGGGGCGCACCGTGCTGCGTGATGTCGGTGAGAATGCGGGCCATGGTACGGCCCAGTTCCTCCACCGGCTGACGCACCGTCGTCAGCGGCGGATTGGTGTGGCGGGCCAGGACGGAGTCCTCGAAACCGACGACGGCGACGTCACCCGGCACCTGTCGCCGCTGCCGGCGAAGTTCGGCCAGGGCGCCGACCGCCATGAGGTCGGAGGCGGCGAACACGGCGTCGAGGTCGGGGGAGCGTTCAAGAAGCAAACGCATGGCGTTCGCGCCGCCCTCCTCGGTGAAGTCGCCCGTCTCCACTAGGAGTTCCGTCGCGGGTACGCCCGCCTCCAGGTGCGCGGTGTGCCAGCCGGCGAGCCGGCTGCGGCCGACATCCATGTCCAGCGGACCGGTGATGGTGGCGATCCGCCGCCGTCCGCTGCTCAGCAGATGCCGCACCGCTTCGGTGGCCCCGCCGGCGTTGTCGGAGTTGACGTAGCTCAGCCGCTCGCCCGCGTCGCGGCGGCCGGCCAGCACGGTGGGCAGGCCCATCTCCTCCAGCATGCCCGGCAGCCGGTCCTCGGCGTGCACGGAGACCAGGAGCACGCCGTCCACGCGGCGGGTGGCGACGGACTGGGTCAGCTGGTCGCGCTCCGCCTGGTCGCGGACGAGCATCAGCTGCAGCTGGGTCCGGCTCTCGGCCAGGGCGCCGCTGACACCGCGGATGAGCGCGGCGAAGAACGGCTCCGAACCGAGCCGGCTCTCCGACTCCGGGATCACCAGGGCCACGGCGTTGGTGCGGTTGGTCACCAGGCCGCGGGCGACCGAGTTGGGAACATAATTGAGTTCCTTGATCGCCGCAAGCACTCTGGCCCGTGCGTCCGCACTGACCAGGTCCGAGCCGTTGACGACACGGGAAACCGTGGTGCGGCCCACCCCGGCGCGGGCGGCGACCGTTTTGATCGTTGGACGGCGGTTGCCGGTCATGTACTCCCCCCTCGGCGGCCGCGGTGGCGGTGCCTACCGCGGAGGTGACCTGCGGCAATTCTTGCAGACACCGCCGCCGGCGAAGCACCCCAGGGGCTCGGGGAGGCGAACGCGGCCTGCGGGTCGCGGTGACGACTTGGTTTCAAGTCATTGACAGATCGGCTCGTTCCCACGAGTCTTCGATGCGCCGGGTGGGAACGTGCCCACAAAAAATGGGCACGTTCCCACCCGATGTTCGAGCCGCTGTCTTTCATCGCTGTAGCCATCGCAGTAGTCATCGCGCAACTCGTCACTCCGATGTGTCAGCGCCGTCGCTAGGAGGAGATTCATGGGCACTCTCGGTTCGTTGCGCAGAAGGACGGTGGCGACAGCCGCGGCCGTCGGCGCGCTGGCTCTGGTGGTCGGCTGCGGCAGCAGTGACGACTCGGCCACCGGCGGTGGCAAGAAGGACGGCAAGGTCACCATCACCATGGGCATGTACGGGGTGATGGGCATCAAGGAGACGGGCCTTCTCGAGCAGTACGAGAAGGAGAACCCCGATGTCGACATCAAGGCCGAGATCGCCGGTGACGAGCAGACGTACTACACCGCGCTGCAGACCAGGCTCGCCGCCGGCAAGGGCCTGAAGGACATCCAGGGCATAGAGATCGGCCGGGCCAAGGAGATCACCGAGACCCAGGCCGACAAGTTCGCGGACTTCTCCGACGTCGCGGGCACCGACCACTTCCTGCCGTGGAAGGAGTCCCAGATCAGCACCGAGGACGGCAAGGTGCTGGGTCTGGGCACCGACATCGGCCCGATGGCGGTCTGCTACCGCAAGGACTACTTCGAGAAGGCGGGCCTGCCCACCGACCGCGAAGAGGTCGCCAAGCTGTGGGAAGGCGACTGGAACAAGTACGTCGAGGTCGGCCGCACCTTCAAGAAGGGCTACAAGGGCGGCGACGTGGCCTACATGGACGCGGCCAGCGGCCTGTTCAACGCCATGGTCTACGGCTACCCCGAGCAGTACTACGACGACCAGGGCGAGCTGATCTACGACACCAACCCGGCCGTCAAGGAGGCGTGGAACCTCGCCGCCGACGCGGCGGAGGACGGTCTGACGGCCAAGCTCCGCCAGTTCCAGCCCGGTTGGGACCCGGGCCTGGCCAACGGCACCTTCGCCACCGCGGTGTGCCCGGCCTGGATGCTCAGCCACATCAGCGAGAAGGCCGGCGAGGCGAACAAGGGCAAGTGGGATGTCGCCAAGGCCCCCAAGGGCGCCAACTGGGGCGGCTCCTTCCTCGGCGTGGTCGAGCAGAGCCCGGTGAAGGAGGAGGCCAAGAAGCTCGTCGCCTGGCTGACCGCGCCCGAGCAGCAGGCCCACATCTTCAAGGAGATCGGCAACATCCCGTCCTCCCGTGAGGCGCTGGACAGCCCCGAGGTGAAGAACGCCAAGTCGGAGTACTTCAGCGACGCGCCGATCGGCCAGATCTTCGGTGCCGCCGCCCAGGAGATCCCGGACAAGCAGGTCCTCGGCCGCAAGGACGGCACGATCAAGGACACCTTCTCCCAGGGTCTGGCCCTGATCGAGCAGGGAGACACCACGCGTGACGAGGCGTGGAAGACCACCGGGGAGCGCATCGAGAAGGCGGTCGGCTGACCGTCCGTTCCCGAGGCCGTCCGGGCCCGCCCGCGTCTCGCCGGCGGGCCCGGACGGCCGGCTCACCCATCTGCTCTCAGGAAGGAAGTCCGGTGGCCACTTCCACCACCAAGGCCCTGGCCGGGGACGAGCCTCCGGGTCCGTCCCGCGAGACGGGCGGCAAGGACACCGCCCGGCGGCGCGGCGCGCTCCTGCACCGGCTCGACATCAAGGGCGCCCCGTACGTCTTCGTCGCGCCGTTCTTCGTGGTCTTCGCGGCGTTCAGCTTCTACCCCCTGATCTACACCTCGTGGATCTCCCTGCACGACGTGGAGCTGGCCACCCTCGATGTCATGGAGTGGGTGGCGTTCGACAACTACGTCGAGCTGTGGGGCGACTCCCGCTTCTGGAACGCGCTGCAGAACACCATCACCATCGGCATCATCTCCACGGTGCCGCAGCTCCTCATGGCACTGGGCATGGCGCACCTGCTCAACTACCGGATGCGCGCGTCGCTGTTCTTCCGGGTCGCCTCCCTGGTGCCCTACGCCACCTCGGTCGCCGCGGCCGCCCTCGTCTTCACCATGATCTTCGAGCGCGACTTCGGCATGATCAACTGGGCACTCGGCTCGGTCGGGATCGACCCGGTGGACTGGGAGGCCGACAAGTGGCCCGCCCAGGTCGCGATCTCCAGCATCGTCATCTGGCGCTGGACCGGCTACAACGCGCTGCTCTACCTGGCCGCCATGCAGGCCATCCCCGCCGACCGGTACGAGGCGGCCTCCCTCGACGGCGCCTCGAGGTGGCAGCAGTTCACCCACGTCACCATCCCCGGGATCCGCTCCACCATCGTCTTCACCATCGTGCTCTCCACCATCGGCGCCACCCAGCTCTTCGGCGAGCCGCTGATCTTCGGACAGGGGCCCAACGGCGTCACCGGCGGTGCGGACAACCAGTACCAGACGCTGGGGCTGCTGCTGTACGAGGAGGGGTGGAAGAACTACCAGATGGGCCGCTCGGCGACCGTCGCCTGGGCGATGTTCCTGCTGCTGGTCCTCGTCTTCGTCGTGCAGCGCGTCATCAAGCGCCTGCGAACCCGCACGTCCTGACCTGGAGTCGCCATGACCACTCAAAGTCTCCCGGCCCGGACCGACGCCCCGGCCCGGACCCCCGCCGTGCAGGCGGGCGGCCGCGGTGGCCGCAGGCTGCTGCGCCAGCGCGCCGGCCGCCAGCACCACGCCGGGCCCCTCGCCTACGTGCTGCTCGCCATCATGGCGATCCTTTCGATCTTCCCGCTGTACTGGACGATGGTGGCCGCCTCCACCGACAACACCCGGGTCAGCCAGACGCCGCCCCCGTTCCTGCCCGGCCCGAACCTGTTCAGCAACCTCGCCCGGGCCTGGGACGAGGCGGCGATGGGCAAGGCCATGATCAACAGCCTCATCGTGGCCGGGGTGATCGCCCTGTCCACGGTGATGTTCGCGACGCTCGCCGGGTTCGCCTTCGCCAAGCTGAGGTTCAAGGGGCGCAACGCGCTGCTCATGCTGGTGATCGGCACCATGCTGGTGCCGCCGCAGCTCGCCGTGGTGCCGCTGTTCATGATGATGGCCGACCTGGGCTGGTCGCAGCAGCTGCCCGCCGTCATCTTCCCGACGCTGGTGAGCGCGGTCGGGGTGTTCTTCATGCGGCAGTACCTGGCGGAGGCACTGCCGGACGAACTCGTCGAGGCCGGACGCGTGGACGGGGCGCACTCGCTGCGCATTTTCTGGAGCATCGTGCTGCCCGTCGCCCGGCCGGCGATGGCCGTCCTGTTCATGATCACGTTCGTGCACGCGTGGAACGACTTCTTCTGGCCCTTCGTGGTCCTCGACATGACCAACCCGACGGTGCCCGTCGCGCTCACCCAGCTCAGCGCGGGCTATGTCCGCGACCAGTCACTGATCATGGCGGGCGCGCTGCTCGGCACGCTGCCGCTGCTGGCGATGTTCCTCGTCTTCGGCCGCCAGATCGTCAGCGGCATCATGGCGGGCGCCGTCAAGGGCTGACCCGCCGCCGTGCGGCCCGGGTCAGTGCGCACCGGCCGCCGGTCTTCCCCGTATCCGTGTCATTCGCGCCCTCGCGAAACACTCCCATCCTTCTGAAAGGACTTACGTGGTCACCGCAGCACAGCAGACCGCGTCCGCCCCGGACGCCGCCCGCACCTTCCCCAAGGGCTTCCTCTGGGGCTCCGCGACCGCCTCGTACCAGGTCGAGGGGGCCGCAGCGGAGGACGGCCGCACGCCGTCCATCTGGGACACCTATGCCCGCACCCCCGGCCGGGTCCGCAACGGCGACACCGGTGACATCGCCACCGACCACTACCACCGCCGACGTGAGGACGTCGCTCTCATGGCCGAACTCGGCCTGGGCGCCTACCGCTTCTCCCTCGCCTGGCCCCGGATCCAGCCCACCGGCCGCGGCCCCGCCGTACAGAAGGGCCTGGACTTCTACCGGCGCCTCGTCGACGAGCTGCTGGAGAAGGGCATCCAGCCCGTGGCCACCCTCTACCACTGGGACCTTCCTCAGGAACTGGAGGACGCCGGCGGCTGGCCCGAGCGGGCCACGGCCGAGCGGTTCGCCGAGTACGCGGCCCTCGCCGCCGACGCCCTCGGCGACCGGGTGAAGACCTGGACCACCCTCAACGAGCCCTGGTGCAGCGCCTTCCTCGGCTACGGTTCCGGCGTGCACGCTCCCGGGCGCACCGACCCGGTCGCCGCCCTGCGCGGCGCGCACCACCTCAACCTGGCACACGGCCTGGCCGTCCAGGCGCTGCGCGACCGCGTACGCGCCGACGCCCAGGTCTCGGTCACCCTCAACGTCCACCACGTCCGCCCGCTCACCGGCAGCGACGGCGACACCGACGCGGTCCGCCGGATCGACGCGCTCGCCAACCGGGTCTTCACCGGCCCCATGCTGACAGGCGCCTATCCGGAGGATCTGTTCAAGGACACCGCCGAGCTGACCGACTGGTCCTTCGTCCAGGACGGCGACCTGCGGCAGGCCCACCAGCCGCTGGACTTCCTCGGCGTCAACTACTACACGCCCACCGTCGTCTCGGAGACCGACGGCAGCGGCGCCCACGCATCCGACGGACACGGCAACAGTGCCCACAGCCCCTGGCCGGGAGCCGACCGGGTCGCCTTCCACCAGCCCCCCGGCGACACCACCGCCATGGGCTGGGCCGTCGACCCCACCGGCCTGTACGACCTGCTGCGCAGGCTGACCGCCGACTTCCCGGGGCTGCCGCTGGTCATCACCGAGAACGGTGCCGCCTTCGACGACTACGCCGACCCGGCCGGCCAGGTGAACGACCCCGCCCGGATCGCCTATGTACGCGGTCACCTGGCCGCCGTCCACCAGGCCATCCTGGACGGCGCGGACGTGCGCGGCTACTTCCTGTGGTCCCTGCTGGACAACTTCGAGTGGGCCCACGGCTACAGCAAGCGCTTCGGCGCCGTCTACGTCGACTACCCGACCGGCACCCGCATCCCGAAGGCCAGCGCCCGCTGGTACTCCGAGGTCGCCCGCACCGGCGTACTGCCCGGCGCCTGACCAGGCCGGTGCGGCACGTGACAGCAGCCAGTCGTGTGCCGCACCGCGGGTCCGCCCCCGCCCGCCGCACGAGCGGAGGAAGGGGGCGGGCCCGCTCCCGCTGCCGGGTCAGTCGAGCCGGGCGAGGGTGAGCCGGGCCTCGGCCGGATTGCCGTCGTGCACCAGCGACTCGTGGTTGCCGACGTCGTCGAAGGCGAAGGCGTACGCCTTACCGTCGGCCATCCGCTCGTGGATGATCCGTGCGTAGTGGTTGGTCACGGAGTCCCGGTAGAAGTTCGCCGCCGAGGGGTCGGGCTGGTTGGGGTTGGTCAGCAGCGTCGAGCGGTTGAAGCCGGCGCACAGCGTGCGGGAGATGGGGCCGCGCACCTGGTCGTTGGGCGCGTCCAGGAACCGGTGACAGCCGAAGACGCTGGAGGCGTCGGGTTTCTGGAAGCTCGTGACGACCGCGCCGGAGCTGTTGGCGAAGTTCATGACGTTGCCCGAGACACGGCCGAAGTACTTGATGTTCGGCTGGTCCCCGAAGGGCGTGACGGTGAGCGTGGTCGTCGTGTACTTCTGCCATACCCGGTTGATGTAGTCGTTCATGACCGACGCGGGCAGCGCCCCGGTCTCCACCCCGTACAGCGGCGCCAGCGCCCGCAGAACGGTGCCGTCGGGCCGGGTCTGGATCAGCCCGCCCCAGCCGGGCTGCGCCCGCAGCGCGGCGAACACCCCGTTGTAGCCACCGGTCTTGAGCTGCCCGGCGCTGGTCACACTGCCGTCGGCGCGCTGCACGCCGACCGTGTAGGGCGCGGAGAACATGTCGACCTGGGTGCTGTTCAGCCACAGCCCGTCGTTGTTGAGTGTGTACTCGGACCAGTTGAACAGGATGTTGCGGTTGGGATCGCTGGGATTCTGGACGGCCGGCTGCACCAGCCCGCCGGTGGTCAGCCGGAAGTCCAGCTTCTGGCCGTAGGAGAAGTAGATGCGTCCCGACAGCTTCGGGATCCGGATGGTCTTGGTCTGTCCGGCGGCAGGCCCGGGGATGGACGCGTCGGGTGCGGGGGTGGGGGGATTTCCACCGGCGGGCCAGGCGTGGAAGGTGCCGTTCTGGTCTGCCCAGCCCTGCTGACCCGTCGTCAGCGAGGTGCCCAGGTTGTAGATGTGGACGGCGTCGCCGCGGCTGGAGTTGTTGGTGATCTTCAGTGGGATGGTGGCGGGCACCGCGGCGTCCGCTGGCGGTGCGGCGCCGAACGTGAGCAGGGCGCCGGTCAGGCCTGCGGCCGCGGCCACGGCGAGCAGACGGTGTCTGAGTCGGGAGAGCACTCTCCACCTCCGTGCGGGTGTGGGGGAATTGGTCCGTACCGATTGTGAGAGCGCTCTCAGCGTTGCGCCGGGATGGGTCCATGTCAATGTGCGCGGCGGAACAACGCGGGTCGTCCCGGTTTCACCGGCCCCTCGGGCGGCCGGCGCCGCGGTGACGGCGGTTGGACGAGGGACGGCGCCGACGCGCTGTACAGGTCGTTGTGGCAGGTGCGGTGCGGTGCGGTGCGGTGCGGTGCGGTGAATCTGCTTGTCACGACTCTCCCGGCCGGGCGCGGGAGCGGGCGGACCGGTGGCGAGGAAACGCACCGGTGAGGACGAGGATCACCGTCGCGGACAAATCAGGTCCTCAGCCGATCCGCACCCTCGTACCCGGAGCCAGCCGGTGATGGCGGGCCGGGACCCCGGGGCCCCGCTCCCCGAGGAAGCCCCCGACCATCGTGGCACCGATGCCGTTGAGGGCGCCGTCGTGCACGGCAGGCCGGCCGGATGACGTGGCCCGAAGGCCATCCGCGCCTAGGACGTTCGTCTCGCCTGGTACACCGAGTCGTAGATGGGAAAGACGTGCCGCAGGCCGGTCAGGGCGAAGAGCTGCTTGGTGTTGGCGTCGGAGATGACCAGCTTCAGCTCGCCGTGGACCGACTGGACGCGTTTCAGTGCGCCGACCAGAACGCCCAGGCCCATGGAGTCGATGAACGCCACCCCGCGCAGATCGACGACGAACCGGCGGTCTCCGTCCGCGAGCCGCTCGATCATGTACTGCTTGATCGTCGGAACGGTGTACACGTCCACCTCTCCGTGGATCTCCACGATGGTCCAGTCCCCGACGTCGCTGTGGCTGATCTCGATGGGAGGTTCCATACCTACCCAACGGCATGTCCTGGGCAGAGGTGGCACCGCACATTCGTTCTGCATATGCGTGAACGACTGGCCAAAGGATCACCGGAGGTAGTACCGGTGTTACGGAACGAGCGCCAGCCGGCTCGCGCAGGACGCGCGGCGCGCGGCTCGGCCGGCGCGTGACCGGCACATCGCGGCGAACACGTATGCGCATCGACGACCCGGGCGAGCGCCCCGGACACACCTGGCCTGCCTCACTCCCACCGGTTCCGCCGTGCGTGTTCCGCCATTCGGGCCCATCCTGAAAGCCGGGCCACGAAGCCCACAGACCGACCTACCGGGAGGTCCTGTGATTCTGCTCGCGCTGCTCCTACCGGTTGTGATGATGGCCTTCCTCTTCGCCGCGGACGCTCTCGAGGACCTGATGTTCCCGCCCCCGGCAGCCCCGGAGGAGGATGCTCCCGGCACCGACATCGCCGGGACGACGCTCCCCTGAGCGGGTGACGGACACGATTCGCCCGGTCATGAGACCCGTCCGGCCGCGGGACGAGGGGCGCGCCGGGCGGTGTGGCCGGGGCGGATCAGTCCTGCCAGGGAAAGGGCACCCGGCCCGAAGAAGACCAGCAGCAGAAAGCCCCAGCAGAACAGGGCGGGGGCCAGTCCGCCGTTCTGGAGCGGGAAGATCCCGTCCTTCTGGTGCTCGGTGAAGTAGGCGAAGGCCATGATTCCGGAGCTGAGGAACGCCGCGCCGCGCGTCGCCACGCCGACGAGCACGAGAGCACCGGCCACCAGCTCCGTCACTCCGGCATACCAGAACGGCCAGTCACCTACAGGGCTGGCCCGTCGGTCCAGGAGCCCGAAGACCGTCGCAGCGCCCTCACTGGTGAACAGCAGGCCCAGGACGATGCGGTACAGGCCGAGGGCCAGGGGCTGCTGCCTGGTCAGGCGGTCGTTCAGGCGTGCGGTGCTCATCGGTGCGCTCTCCTCAAGTCGAACGGTGTGCGTGCTCGCACGGTCACGGGCACGGGCCGGACGGCCGGGCGAGAGCCCTCCCGTAATCCCTCCCTTCCTTCCTACGTGCGCGCGAGGCGTTCGACTCAGCGGAGGGCGCGTCGACGACCGGAGTCTTCGCGGTGCGGTGACCGGGACCCCGGCGCGTCAGGCGGCGAAGCGTCGCCGGCCGCCCGGTGGGGGCCGACGTCAAGCGCTTCCCGTAGCGGGTCGTCGGCCTCCCGGACCTGCTTCTTGACATGTCCGCCGCCAATTACGATGCTGGACCTGCCTTCTTCCATCGATGTAAGTGACGGCCCGTGGAAGCGGAGGGACATGTCGACCCGGTCCGAAAGCCCACCGAACGGAACCAGGAAGCTCTCCCGCTCCCTTCACGGTGCCGTCGCCGCCCTGTCGGCCGGCGTCCTCGCCGTCCTTCTGCTGCTCGTGGCCTCAGCCGGTTCGGCGCAGGCCGACCGGACCGGTCTCCGGGCCGCCGACCCGAGCGTGATCAGGGTCGGCGGCACCTACGTCTCGGTGCAGTCCACCGGAGGTGGCATCGCCGTACGCCGGGCCGGGTCCACGGCCGCGCTGGCGGCGGCACCCGCCCGTCAGGTCTGGTCGGACACCCACGCCCGCGGCGAGGTGTGGGCCCCCGAGATCGTGCGGGACGGCGGCCGCTACTACATCTATTTCTCGGCCGGACGCGGAGCGGCCCACCGGATGTACGTGATCAGCTCCACTGCCGCGGACAGCGGGTACACGGCCGAGACGAAGCTCGCGCTGCCCGACGACAAGTGGGCCATCGACGGCACCCTGTTCACCTTCGAGGGGCAGCGGTGGTTCGTCTGGTCGGGCTGGGCCGGTGACACCAACGTCGAGCAGAACCTCTACATCGCGCGGATGAGCAGCCCCACCACGCCGGCCGGCCCGCGGTACGTCATCTCGCAGCCGAGGGAGAGCTGGGAACGGGTGGTCGGTACCCCGTTCATCAACGAGGGCCCCGAGCCCGTCAGGGACCCGAACGGACAGCTGCACATCGCGTACTCCGCCAACGGCAGCTGGAGCGACCAGTACTGCGTGGCCGACCTCAGGCTGCGGGCCGGCGGCGACCCGACGTACGTGTGGGACTGGTACAAGTCCAACGGCTGCCTCTTCGGCTCCCACCGCGCCACGATGATGGCCGGCTGGGACCCCACCCGGTACGTCGACGGGCCCGGCCACCACAGCTTCGTCCTGCTCGACGGCGACATCGCCACGAGCCCGCCCGCCGGTCCCCGGTTCCCCCTGATGTTCCACGCGGTCGCGAAGGGGACGCCGTATGCCTGGGAGAACCGGTACTGGTACACCGGCACCTTCTGCTGGTGGGGCGGGACCACCTACAGCCGTGCCAACGTCCCGGGGCCGACCAGCGACACCGGCTGGGGCCTCAAGTTCTTCGAGTAGAGCGCGTCGGCCGGGCCCGCGACCCGATCAGGGCGCCAGGGACCAGCGGGGTGGCACACCGGTGAGCCGGCAGACGAGGAAGTACAGCGGTATGGGCGCGGTGTAGGGCGAGTCGCCGTCGGGGCCGTGGATCAGGCGCGGACCGGGCACCCGGTCGGCGAGGCGCGGCCGGGTCCAGGACGGGTCGCCGGCGACGTAGTGGGTGCTGGGCGGCCAGGCGACCCCGATGTCGGATCCGGAGGGGACGATCCACCACCAGCGTCCCCCGTCGGCGAACACACAGCCCGCGCGGGGCAGGCAGGCCAGGATGCGTTCACCGTGTTCCGCGGGGATGCCCACGGCGTCGTGGCCCAGGCCGTCGCGGAGCCCGGCGGGAAGAGGGAGCGAGGCCGGGTCGGGGCGGCGTCGGCGGGGCGGGCCGGAGGTGACGGAGGTGCGCGAGCGGTCACGGGCGGTGGCTGCGGACGGACGTGGGTCACGGGCGTGCTGCAGGTCCATGGGGGGTGTCCTTCGGCCGGGCGGGGAGCGGCCGGGCCGGGCGGGCCGGCGTGGCCGAACTGCTCCACTTCGACGCGCGGACGGTCTGCCGGCGCGCGCAATCGACGGACAGCGGGAGAACGTTGTCATGCGGGACCGTCCCGTGGGTGGGGAGGTGCCTCCAACAGGACGGGTCTGGTCGTCGGTTGCGAAATGCAGGGGGCGGTGAACCCACTGTGTCATTCGTCAACAACCCTGCGCAACAGCCAAGTTGAAAATTGCAGCCGCGTGGATGCATGCTCCCTCGGACGGACCGGCGCTCATGGCAGACTTGCGAGTCCGGCCCCTGGCGCGGGACGGCGAAGGGAAGACGGTGTGACCGCGGAGACGCATTGGGGCGGCGCCCCCTCCGTGCTGCGGATGATCCTCGGCAGACAGCTGGAGGAGTTGCGCACCCGCGCCGGCCTGACGTTCGAGCAGGCCGGCGAGGCCATCGGGGTGAGCCACTCGACGATCCGTCGTCTGGAGGCGGCGAAGGTGGCCCGGTTGCGGCTTCCGGAGGTGGAGAAGCTGCTCCAGATCTACGGCGTCCGCGACCAGCAGGAGATCGACACCTTCCTGGAATCGGCGCGCGAGGCGAACAAACGGGGCTGGTGGCACACCTACCGCGACGTCATGCCGGGCTGGTTCGCGGCCTACCTGAGTCTGGAGCAGGCGGCCCTGCACATTCGCGCCTACGAGGCCGGTCTGGTGCACGGCCTGCTGCAGACTCCGGCCTACGCGCGGGCCCTGCTGAGCGCCGGCCACCCGCACGCCTCCTCCGGGGCCATCGAGCGGCGGGTGGCCCTGCGCATGCGGCGTCAGGAGATCCTCACCCGCCCCTCCCCGCCCCGTCTGTGGGTCGTGATGGACGAAACGGTCCTGCGCTGGCCCGTCGGAGGCTCAGAGGTGATGCGGCAGCAGGTGGACCATCTGATCGAGGTGGGCCGGCTGCCCCACGTGACAGTCCAGATCATGCCGTTCGCCGGCGGCCCGCACCCCGCCATGCGGGCCGGCGCGTTCGACCTCTTCCGGTTCCGTGCGCCCGAACTGCCCGACATCGTCTACCTCGGCGGGCTCGTGGGCGCGGTCTACCTGGACAAGGGTGACGACGTGGTCGTCTACCGCGAGGCCCTGGACCGGCTGGGTGCCCAGGCGGTGCCGGCCCGGGGCACCGAGGGGCTCCTCGGTGCGCTGCGCAAGGAGTTGTGAGGACCTCCGGCGACCGACAGTCCACTCGTACCGCACGACCCGACGGAGAGGGGCGAACGTTGTCCGACAGCGGATGGCCGGCCGACCGAATCGACACCGAGCACGCGCACTCGGCACGGATCTACGACTACATCCTGGGAGGGAAGGACTACTACCCCGCCGACCGCGAGGCGGGCGACGCGATGGCCGGGGAGTGGCCCGCGCTGCCCGTCCACATGCGCGCCAACCGGGACTGGATGAACCGCGCGGTGCGGTGGCTGGCCGAGGAGGCGGGCATCCGCCAGTTCCTCGACATCGGCACCGGCATCCCCACGTCGCCCAACCTGCACGAGATAGCGCAGTCGGTGGCTCCCGAGTCGCGGGTGGTCTACGTGGACAACGACCCGATCGTCCTCACCCTCTCCCAGGGGCTGCTGTCCAGTACGCCCGAGGGCCGGACGACGTACATCGAGGCGGACTTCCAGCGTCCGGAGGCAGTCCTCGGATCCGCCGAGTTCCGCAGGACCCTCGATCTGAGCGAGCCCGTGGCACTCACCGTGATCGCGATCGTCCACTTCGTCCTGGACGAGGACGACGCGGTCGGCATCGTCCGCCGCCTCCTGGAGCCCCTGCCCCCGGGGAGCTATCTGGCGATGACCATCGGCACCGCCGAGTTCGCCCCCGAGGAGGTGGGACGGGTCGCCCGCGAGTACGCGGCCCGCGACATGCCGATGCGGCTGCGGACCATCGAAGAGGCCCACGAGTTCTTCGAGGGTCTGGAGCTGGCCGGGCCCGGCATCGTCCAGGTCCACAAATGGCATCCGGACGGCGCGGGCGAGCAGGGCATCCGGGACGAGGACATCGCGATGTACGGGGCGGTGGCGCGCAAGCCGTGACGGCCCCGCAGGGCTGACCCGGCGGCCCGGCCGACGGCGGGGGTGGGCCGGCCCGCGCCCACCGCCTCCTCGTGCCAGCCTCTCCAGGCGTCTGCCGGCCGTGGCCGGCCGGTTGCGGCCCTTCTTGACGACCCGCTCGCTCCGTACCTCGCGAGACTGCCCGGCCATCGCGTCGAGGTGGGTCTCCAGCTCGTCGATGGTGTCGGAGAGGTCGAGGGCCTCCTTGGCGTCCGGGTCGACCAGGTGCGGCACCTCGCGTCCGGCGGCCGGGCGTTGGGCGGGGGAGCTCCCCGGCACCTGGGTCAGGATCGGCAGAGCGCTCGCGGCGGCGGGGCGCCCGTCGGTGGTGGATCCGTTCGTTGAGGCGACATCGATCGGGCCGAACAGCCGCGTCTGCGCGGTGAACCTGGACAGCGGAATCTCCCGGGCAGGACGCCCCCTTCGGCGCTGCCCCCGCACAAACGAACAAACGTCCACTTCCGTCGCCGCACCCCGGCCGGCACCTCGGCCCACGGCAGGGTGGTGTCATCGACCAGACTGTCCACCATGAACCATTCCCTCTCGCCGTCGGCTCGCACCGTGTCAGCCGTGGCCGCCTCCGTACTGGCGGCCTGCTGTCTCACCGCGTGCTCCGAGGGCAGGAACGAGGCCCCGGCGGCCATACGCGTCAACCAGGTCGGATACGTGGCCGGCGAGAAGAAGTTCGCCTACGTCATGGGGGACGGGGACAAGCTGGCCGACGCGGAGTTCGAGGTCCTGGACGAGCGGGGCAGGACGGCCGAACACGGCAGTCTGGGCCCTTCACTCGGTGACTGGAACAGCACGTACACCGCCGTGCATCCGATCGACCTCTCGCCGCTCGACCGCACCGGCACCTACCGACTGCGGCTCGTCGGCGCGGACGCCGGCCCGCCGGTCCGCTTCCGTGTGGCACCGGCCAGGCAGTTGCTGGACCCGCTGCGCGCGGACACCGTGCACTTCTTCGGCACCCAGCGCGACGGCAGGGACGTACTGCCCGACGCGACCGGGCGGGTGCCCTCGCACCTGGCCGACGAGCGGGCCCGTGTCTACGAGACCCCCGACCCGGAGTCGGCCGACGGAACGACGGCGGCCCCGGCACTGTCCGAGGCCGGCGGCCCCGTGGACGTGTCGGGCGGCTGGTTCGACGCCGGGGACTTCCTGAAATTCACGCACACCACCTCCTACGTCGTCGCTCAGATGCTGAGCACCGTCCGCGACGCCCCGTCGGTGCCCGGTCTGCGCGAGGAGGCACAGCACGGTCTGCGCTGGCTGGACAGGATGTGGGACGAGGAGACCGGCACCCTCTACGCACAGGTCGGGCTCGGGTCCGGCGGCAAGGAGGTCCGCGGTGATCACGACGTGTGGCGGCTGCCGGAGGAGGACGACCATCTCACCGTGCGGCCGGGGGACGCCGACTACCTGATCAAGTACCGGCCCGTGTTCCGCGTCAACGAACCGGGGGAACCCATCAGCCCCAACCTCGCGGGCCGGGTGAGCGCGGCCTTCGCCCTCGCCGCGCAGACCGAGGCCGAGAAGCACCCGGCGCGGGCCCGTGAGTGGCTGGACAAGGCGGCCGCCGTCCACGCACGGGCCGACACCCGGCCCGACGACGGAGCCCTGGCCACCACCACGCCCGCGGACTACTACCAGGAGCGCTCCTGGCGGGACGACATGGAGTGGGCGGCCGTCGAACTCGCCCGCGCCGCGGACGCCCTGGGCGACACACGCGGCTCGCGGTGGAGCGACGAGGCGCTCACCTGGGCCCGCGCGGCGCTCCGGGACGAGCACGGCGGCACCCTGGGCCCCGCGGACGTCAGTGCCCTGGCCCACGCCGACGTGCTCTCCTCGGCGGACCCCGACGCGGGCCTGACGGCCGAACTCGAGGCGGAGCTGAGGCGGCAGTTGGAGACCGGAAGGAAGCGGGCTGCCGGGGACCCCTTCCGGTCGGGCGTCATACCCAGCGACTTCGACGCCGTGCCGAACTCCTTCGGCCTGCTCGCGACCGCCCGACTGTACGCGCGCGTCACCGGCGACCACCGCTACGACGACTTCGCCGCACAACAGCTGGCGTGGGTCTTCGGGGCCAACGCCTGGGGCACCAGCTTCGTCGTGGGCGCGGGCGACCTGTATCCGCACTGTCTCCAGCACCAGGTCGCCAACCTGGCCATGAGCCACACCGGCCGTGGCGACATCCTGCGCGGAGCCGTCGTCAACGGGCCGAACGACGCGGGCCTGCTGAGAAGACCGGAGACCTTCGACGCGGGGCGGTCCTGCTCCTTCGCTCCGGACGGCATGCCGTGGTCGGAGTTCGACGGCCACGGCGCCGGTTACGTCGACGACGTCCGGGCCTGGCAGACGGTGGAACCGGCGGACGACTTCGCCTCGACGGCTCTGTACGCGCTCTCCCTCACGGTTGCCCGGACCTGACGGTCGGGCGAACGTCCGCAGCGCGCCCGGGACGGCTCAGGAACGGGTGGGCCAGGTCCGCAGGAGGGCGTCCAGCGCGTTGAGGATCTCCGTCCAGCTCTCCTGCGGGTCGGGAGCACTGTGGCTGAAGGCCCCCGCGCTCTCCAGTCCGACGTAACCGCTGAAGACGCTGCCCAAGAGCCGTACGGCATGCGTCTGATGCGGTTCGGCCAGGTCGTAGCCACGCAGGATCGCCCGCGACATCTGGGCGTGCCGCACACCGGCGCTGGAGGCCGCCGTCTGCGCGTCGAGGGGGAACCGGGAGGCGGCGAAGCGGCCGGGGTGCTCAAGGGCGTACTCGCGGTAGACGTCCGCGAAAGCGATCAGCGCGTCCTTGCCGGCTCTGCCCGCCACCGCCTCGGAGACCCGGTCGGCCAGCTCCTCCAGGGCGTACAGCGCGATGCCGGTCTTGAGGTCGTGGGCGTTCTTCACGTGCGAGTACAGGCTCGCCGTCCTGACGCCGAAGCGCCGGGCGAGCTCCGCGGGAGTGGTGCGCTCGAAGCCGATCTCGTCGGCCGTCTCGGCACCGGCCCTGACCAGGCCCTCGGTCGTCAGTCCTACCCGAGCCACACCAGTCCTCCGCATCGCTCGCCGAGCAGCCGTGGACGATTATGAGCCTGCCTAACAGGATTAGGCAACCGTGTCCTGCCGTTCGGCCGTGCCCGCGGAGCGCAGGGCCTCCCGGCGTCGTACCAGCACACGGCCTGAGGGCGGTCGGCACTCCGGCGCCGGTGCGCCGGGGTCATTCCGACGCCGGCTCCGACGCCGACACCGGCTCCGACATCGGCGCCGGAGCCGGACGGTCCGCCGGGCTGCCGGAGCCCTGGTCCCGCTCCATCTCCTGCCGCCACAACCGGTGCTCCCGATCCGCCCAGGCCCGGGACACGGACCCGCGCCACATGCCTTCGAGAGCGCCCGAGTCACTGGCCCCCTTCCAGACGTGACCGGCCACGGCCACCCCGATGGCCAGAGCGAGCCAGTCGTGGACGAACGTCGCCCCTGTGCGGAGCGACAGTGACACGAGGTCAGGGAACCAGAGCAGGAGTCCGGTCCCCACCATGACGAGACCGGCGCCCCCGGTCCAGGCCGCGTAGACCTTCTGGCCCGCGTTGAACTTGCCCGAAGGGATCTTCGACGCCCCCCGCCGTCCGAGGGCGGCGCCGAGCCAACGGCGGTCGTGGGCGTCGAAGCGGTTGAGCCGGGACAGGTCCGAGCGCAGTGCCCGGGAGGCGAGGCCCAGCAGCACCGGCAGGGGGAGCGCGATCCCGGACCACTCGTGCACCGTGACCACCAGCCTTCGCCGGCCGACGAGTTCGGCGAGGGGTGCGACGTACAGGCACGCCGCGGCGGCGATGCACACCCCGGCCAGGAGGGCGGTGGTCTGGTGGACCCAGCGTTCGGCGGGCGTGAAGCGAGGGAACCGGGCGGGCCGGGGCGGCGCCGGCCGCCCGGCACGGTCAGACGGTCGGGGCATCGTCACGGCCGTTCGAGCGGCCCACCCACGCGTCCACGTCGTAGCCGAGACGCTCCCAGTAACCGGGGACCACCTCCTTGGTCACGGTGATGCCGGACAGCCACTTGGCGGACTTGTAGAAGTACATCGGGGCCACGTAGAGCCGTACAGGGCCGCCGTGGGAGTGGCTGATCGGCTCGTCCTCCATGGCCGTGGCGACCAGTACGTCGGCTCGGCGCGCCTGGGCCAGGGTGAGGCTCTCCGCGTACTCGCCGTCGAAGCAGGTGAAGCGGACGGCCCGGGCCTCGGGCGACACTCCGGCGGCGTCGAGGAGCGTGGACAGGCGCACCCCCGCGAACGGTGTCCGCGGCACCCGCCATCCGGTCACGCACTGCACGTCACGGACGAGCCTCCGCCGGGGGAGGGCCGCCAGGTCGGACAGACGGTAGGTCCTCGGCTCGGCCACGAGCCCGTCGATCTTCAGGCGGTAGTCGGTCTCGTCCCGCTCGGGAACGGAGCCGGTCACGGAGTAGTACCGGAAACGGTTGCCCGGAAGCAGGTCCGACAGGCCGGTCGGGTCCTTGCGGGCGACCACGTCGAGGCCGCCGGAGACCAGACGTTCGAGCGGCCCCCCGGTCACGACGCCCACGGCTCCGAGCCCGACCATGCCCAGCAGCACGCGCCGTCCCACCGGAGCGCCGCGGCGGTCGGCCCCGCCGTCCTGGCGAGGTGCCGGCACCTCGGGGTGAGAGTTGCTCATACCATTTCCACGCATCCTCGCGGTGGCGGGCTGAGAACGGTGCTGATCCAGCCCCACGGCAGTGGTGTGAGTCACAGGGTAAGGGGTGCCCGCCGGGCGAGGAAGTTCCGGTCCCTCACGACGGCACGGCCGGAACGCGGGGAGGCCGCAGTGAACGCGGGGCGGTGCTTCCGCCTGACCCGGGCCGCGGTGTTCGCGGCCGTCCGCGTGCTGCTCGCCACCCCGGAGCGGTCCTGATGGCGGGCGTCCCCGTGTCCTGGTGGGCCCTTGTCGCCGCGGTGGCCGGGTCCGGGGATGGTCCCTCACCCTCCCCGCACCACCGCACCGCCCACGCGCCGTCGCCCGGCGCGGCCGCGCGGCGCACCGGCCGCGTCGGCTGTTCCTCGTGTACGCGATCACTTACCGGGGAGGACCGCCCACGGGGACCGCTGCGGTCTGAGACAGCCGGTCTCCCGACGCCGCGCCGGGCTCCCCCGCCAGGCCGGTCCCGGGCAACGGGTGTACGCCGCCGCGCGCGTACGCCCGCCACCCCTACGCCCTCACCGGACCCGTCGCCAACTCCGTTGCCGCCCGGCCCGGAATCCGGACCCCCGCATGCCGACTCCGCTTGCCGCCTGCCCTACGCGGAAGCGGCGGGGCCGATCGACTGCCCGGTCGGTACCGTCCACTCCCGCGTCGCCCGGGGTCGCGCCGCGCTGATCCGGTGCCTGTGCGAGCCGAGTACACCGAGTACACCGAGTACGCGGAACGGGCGATTCGGGCCCCCGCACCGTGCCGTTAGCATGTTCGAACTCGTGACGATCCGTACGAGCGACCTAATTGTCCGACCCCTAGCAAACGGGCCAAACAAGTGAAAACCATACCAACACGAATATCGTCGCGCGGGGACCGCGGCTCCCTGTTCGCCGCGTGGCGTCGGCCGCGGGCCCTGCTGTGGACCGCGGCGGGTGTGGTGACCCTCGGTTTCCTCGTCGCGCTGGAATTCGCCGCGCGCCACTACGGCGAGCGGGGCCCGATCACCCATCAGGCGCGTGAGGTGGTCTTCGCGCCCGACTCGGGGCCGCTGCTGTACGCCGGCCTCGCCCTGACGATGGTGGTGCTGACCTGGCGGCAGCGCCTGGTCGCGGCCGGTGCCGCGATCGGCATCGACGTCGTCTTCTGGCTGGTGCGCTGGGCGGTCGGCGCCGACATGAACTTCGGCAACGGCGCGCTGTGGGTGGTGCTGGGCTGTGCGGTCCTCGCCGCGACGCGCCGCACGGGCAGTGAGCGTGTCCTGTTGCTGAAGGGAGCCGGCCTCGGCCTGCTGCTGGTCGCCGGACACAAGACGGGCGACACCTGGCTGCTCATCACGTCGGAGACCCGCAGGGCGGTGCTCGACCCGTACGTGGCCACCGCCGACCATGCGCTGGGCGACCCCGCGTGGCTGGTCGGCCGGTTCGTCGATGCCACCGGGCCGGTCGGCGATCATGTCCTCCACCTCGTCTACGGTCAGCTTCCCCTGGCCGCGGCCCTCGTCGGCCTGTACCAGCTGCGTCACGTGGCGGTCGAGCGCCGGTTCCCGGGCCACCACCTCGTGCGCACCTTCCTCGTCATCGGCCTGCTCGGGCCCGCCATCTACATGATCTTCCCGGTCGTCGGGCCGGTGTTCGCCTACGGCGCCGACGGCGGACAGTGGGCGGCGGCCAACCTGTGGCCGGACACGCTGCCGCCCGCCGGCACCGCGCACTCGATGCCGTTCGACGGGATCACCCCGCGCAACTGCATGCCCAGTCTGCACACGGCGTGGGCCACGACACTGTTCATCCACTCACGCAGGGGTTCGCGGGCCATGCGGTTCGCGGGCGCCTTCTGGCTGGTCGCCACCCTGACCGCGACACTCGGCTTCGGGTACCACTACGGTGCCGATCTCATCGCCGGAGTGGTCTTCGCGCTCACGGTCGAGGCCGCGATGCGCTCGTTCGCGCGCGGCTGGGACCGCGCGGGTGTCCGGCTGGTCGCCCATGGCACGACGGTCTTCGCCGTGCTGCTGGTGTCGTACCGCTACCTGCCGGACGAGATGGCCGAGCACCCGTGGGCCGCCGGGCCGCTGCTCGTCCTCGCGATGGGCTCCGTGATCCTCGCCTACGTGCGGACCATCAGGCTCTGGGAGCCGAAGGCCGCGCCCGCAAGGCGGCCGGAACCGCCACGCCCCGCCGAGCCGCGGCCCGAACCGGTCTGAGCACCGCGCGGGTGCCCGGCAGTCCGGACAGAGTTACCCGAGGCGCGTCAGGACGCCACGAAGCGCGCTATCCGGCCCAGCACCACCGTGTCCGCCAGGTAGCCGATGTGGGTCTGGCACAGCACGTTGTTGTTGGTCGCGCCGCTCAGCCGGGTGCTGGTGTAGGGAAGGATGATGCCGTCGCACGCCGAGTACCAGGTCGCGTACCTGGTGCTGCCCGGTGTCTCGTCGCCCGACGTGATCCGGTCGATGAACGACGAGCCCGGATACATCTGCCGGCAGGTGGTGTAGATCAGGCAGGCGCCCGCGTAGGTGGTCCCGTGATTCGCGCCGGCGATCGAGGCGAGGTGGCTGACGCTGGAATGCCCGCCCAGCACCTTCAGGTAGTACTGGCTGACCAGACCGCCCATCGAGTGGTTGACGATGGCGACCTTGCTCGCGCCGGTCCGTGCCTTCACGTTGTTGACGAAGGAGGCGAGGCCCTGGGCGTTGGCGACGTTGTCGCCGTAGGAGTTGTACTCGTAGGCGAAGAGGTCGGAGCCGGACCAGCCGTTGAGCCGGAAGACACTCATCGCGGTGACCCAGTTGGACGCGCTGCCGGTGTAGCCGTGGACGAAGACGACCGGCGTGCTGGTGGACAGGGGCCGGGCGGCGGTGTCGGCCGGCCGGGCGGCTGCGGTACTCGCGGGGACGGCCGCACCGGCGGCCGGCCCCGCGGAGAAGAGGCCGAACGCGACCGTGGCGGCCGCGAGAACACCGAGAAGCCGGCGTGGGGAACGACGACGCATGGGGCCCTCCAGGAGAGGATTCGGGTGCCTGACCCGACCAGGTTCCTGGGGCGGGGCACCGGCGCCATCGGCAGAATCACCAGCGGTCTCCCACGGAGAGGGGGAAGGTGTCAGGCCTTCTCCTGCATGGACCGCCGGGCGGGGTTGCGCTGCTCGGCGGCCTTGGGGTCGTTGTCGCCCGCCTTCGCCCGCACGCCCCGGGCGATGCGGTCACCGATGGTCTCGTCGATGTTCGACCAGTACGCGAAGGCACGCTGCAGTACGGGCTCGGTCACCTCGTTGAGGAGGTGGTCCACCACGTTGTCGACCAGCCGGTCACGGGCCGCGTCGTCCATGACCTCGCGCACCAGGGTGCCCGGCTGGCCCCAGTCGTCGTCCTCGGCGTGGCTGACGTAGGCGGTGCGGGTGATGGCTCCGTCCGTCTCCCAGCCGGGCGGAGTGCCGAACTGCTCGGTGTCGGCGGCCGGACCCCCCTTGGAGTTCGGCGCGTAGACCGGATCCGTCGACTTCCGGTAGGCCATCGCACCGTCCTTGGAGTAGGTGCGGACGTCGACGACCGGGGCGTTCACGGGGAGCTGCTGGTAGTTCGCGCCGATCCGGTAGCGGTGGGCGTCGGCGTAGGAGAAGAGCCGGGCCAACAGCATGCGGTCCGGGCTCGGGCCGATACCGGGGACCAGGTTGTTGGGCTGGAAGGCCGCCTGCTCGATCTCGGCGTGGTTGTCCGTCGGGTTCCGGTCGAGCGTCATGCGGCCGACCGGGATGAGGGGGTAGTCGCCGTGCGGCCACACCTTCGTCAGGTCGAAGGGGTTGAACCGGTAGCCCGCCGCTTCCCTGTACGGCATGACCTGGACGTGCAGCGTCCAGCTCGGGTGGTCGCCGTCGCGGATGTGCTCGAAGAGATCCCGCATGTGGTAGTCGGTGTCGGCCGCGGCCATCTGGTCGGCCTCGTGCTGAGTGAAGCACTCGATGCCCTGGTCGGTCTTGAAGTGGTACTTGACCCAGAACCGCTCGCCGGCGGCGTTGATCCACATGTAGGTGTGGGAGGTGTAGCCGTTCATGTGGCGCCAGGAGCGCGGGATGCCGCGGTCTCCCATCAGCCAGGTGACCTGGTGCGCGGACTCCGGCGAGAGGGTCCAGAAGTCCCACTGCATGTCGTGGTCGCGCAGGTTGCTGTCCGCCCGGCGCTTCTGCGACCGGATGAAGTGCTGGAACTTCATCGGGTCCTTGACGAAGAACACCGGCGTGTTGTTGCCGACCATGTCGTAGTTGCCCTGGCTGGTGTAGAACTTCACCGCGAAGCCGCGCGGGTCGCGCCAGGTGTCCGGGCTGCCGCGCTCGCCCGCGACGGTCGAGAAGCGGGCGACCAGGTCGGTGCGGGTGCCCGGCTGGAATACGGCCGCCTTGGTGTAGGCGCTCACGTCGTGCGTCACCTCGAAGTGGCCGAAGGCACCGCTGCCCTTCGCGTGCGGCTGGCGCTCCGGGATCCGCTCCCGGTTGAACTGCGCCATCTGTTCGATGAGATAGGCGTCCTGAAGGAGGACCGGACCCGCCGGGCCCGCGGTGAGCGAGTGTTCGTCGCTCTCCGCCGGTGCGCCGGAATCCGTGGTGGTGGCAGGCGGGGTGTCCGTCATGAGGCTGCCTTTCGTGTCGGGAAGTGGCTGACGCCCGGCCGCACCGTGCGAGCCCCGCAGCGGACCCGCCCCTCCGGTCCGGGTGCGGCCGTGCGTCGAGCAGGGCGGGCCCGGTGCGGCGGAGCCCCCGCCCTGCTGGTCGTGCCGCGTCCCGGCGCGGGGAAGCACCGCGTACGTGCCCATCCGTCCGGGAATCTCCGGAGTGCCGTCGTCCGTATCAGTCTCCGCCGCCGCCCGGACCTCGCAAGCCGAGGGCAGGACGGGCGGGGACGTGGCCCGGCACTCCGCCGCAGGAGGCGGGCCGTGCCGCCGATCGGCCGTGGGGGGGGGGGGGGGGGCGGGGCGGGGGGCGCCCCCCCCCCCGGGGGCCCCCCCCCCCGGGGGGGGCCGGCCGGCCCAAACCCGGCCCCCCCCCCGCCCCCCGCCCGCCGCCGCC
>NZ_JBICYB010000021.1:0-11143 GCF_043200575.1 Streptomyces sp. NPDC048392 | reverse complement strand
CCCCGGGGGGGGGGGGGGGGGGGGGCGCGGGCCCCCCCCCCCCCCCGCCGGGGGGGGCCCCCCCCCCCGCGGGGGGGGGGGGGGGGGCCCCGGCCCGGGCCCCCCCCCCCCCACCACGTGTGGACGAGCCCTGGCCGGCGGTTCCCGGCCACATGATCTCGGACCCGCCTGTCGACCCGTGGCCGGACCGGCCGGGTGCTGAGAGCGGCAAGCTCCGGCACCGCGACCGTCGAGCGGGTGACCGGGGACCGACATCGATCGCCCCGCACCGGATCGACGCCGTCGTACTGGTCGACGGCGGTACCGACACAATGTTGCGCGGGGACGAGGCCGGTCTCGGCCCTCCCGAGGAGGACCTCACCAGCGTGGCGGCCCTCGCCGCGCTGGACGGTGTGCCGCAGGAGGCCTTCGACCTCGGCTGGAAACCGGCCGCCGGGGTGAACGGCCGGGCCCTCGAGCGACTGCTGGACAGCCACCACACCGAACGGCAGCCGGTGGCCGCCGACGTGACAGCACCCGCGCACAGAGAGAACTGCTTCCCACCGGACCCGGCCCCCGCGCGGGGCGCGGCCTGATGGCCGAACCGACGCGGTGCGAGGACGTCGGCCGCCACCTCACCGAGAAGGTCACCGCCCTGAACGCCCGCCACGACTTCGGCGCGGGACACGGACTGCTCGGCGGCGGATGCGGGACGTAGAACCGCGACGGGGGCGCCTGTACGACCGGATGCACGCCGGCCGCCGACTGCTGCCGGACCGCACCGTCCGGCTGTCGGTGAAGGGCTGGTCGGACCGGGTCGATCACGTCACCGACGACGGTGGGAAACTGACGGTGCCCGCGATGCCGCTGCGGCCGCACGGTCACGCGGCATGGGTCGGTGACGACCAGCAGGAGCTGTACGACCGGTTGCCCCGGTGGTTCGGCGCCGCCACCGGCTGACCTCCCCGTCACGGGCGGCCCGACCCCGCTTCCTCACCGGAGAACCCCATGAACCACGTCGCCGACCCCGGCCGCTACGAAGGCACCATGCGTTACCGCCGCACCGGACGCTCCGGGCTCGACCTGCCCGCGCTGTCCCTGGGCTACTGGCACAACTTCGGCGACGACAAGCCGTTCGAGACCCAGCGGCGGATCGCCCTGCGCGCCTTCGACCTCGGCATCACCCACCACGACCTCGCCAACAACTACGGCCCGCCCTACGGATCCGCCGAGATCAACTTCGGCCGGATCATGCGGCAGGACCTGGCGCCGTACCGCGACGAGCTGGTGGTCTCCACCAAGGCCGGATGGGACATGTGGCCCGGCCCCTACGGCCAGGGCGGCGGCTCCCGCAAGTACCTGCTCGCCTCGCTCGACCAGTCCCTGAAGCGCACGGGCCTGGACTACGTCGACATCTTCTACTCCCACCGCCTGGACGCCTCCACCCCGCTGGAGGAGACCATGACGGCACTGGACACGGCGGTGCGGCAGGGCAAGGCCCTCTACGTCGGCATCTCCTCCTACGACGCCGAACGCTCCCGGCAGGCCGCCGCGATCCTCCGCGACCTGGGCACGCCGCTCCTCATCCACCAGCCGTCGTACAACATGCTCAACCGGTGGATCGAGACCGAGGGCCTGCTCGACGCCGCGGCCGACGAGGGCTTCGGCGTCATCGGGTTCACCGCGCTCGCCCAGGGGCTGCTGACCGGCCGCTACCTCGACGGCGTTCCCGAGGGGTCCCGCGCCACCCAGGGCAAGTCCTTCGAGACCGGCTGGCTCACCGAGGACACCGTCCGGCGGCTGCGGGCGCTCAACGACATCGCCGCCCGCCGGGACCAGAGCCTGGCGCAGATGGCGCTCGCCTGGGCCCTGCGTGACCCGCGTGTCACCTCGCTGGTGATCGGCGCCTCCCGCCCCGAGCAGCTGGAGGAGAACGTGGCAGCCCTGGCCAACCTCTCCTTCGACGACGACGAACTCGCCGAGATCGACAAGTACGCGGTCGTCGACGGCAACGTCGACCTGTGGCGGCGGGCCCGCACCGGCGACCTCGGCTGAGGCGCCCCGGCCGCCGAGGAACCGGTCAGGAGGGCCGGGGCCGGCCCACGACGCGGAGCAGCCGGGGCGCCTCGCCGGCCGGCTGGGGCAGCCGCAGGGGCTCCAGCCCCGGTGTGACGGTGCCGAGCAGGGCGGCCCGGCGCGCACCCGTACCCGAAGGGATCGCGCCGGACAGGCCGTTGACGGTCAGGAAGCCAAGCACGGCGAAGGCCAGCGCCTCCTTGGCGTCGGACGGCAGCCCGAGCGAGTCGCTGGAGCCGAGGGCCACCCCGGGCAGCTCCTCGGCGATCATGCCCATCAGCACGGGGTTGTGCGCCCCGCCACCGGAGACCACGAGCCGCGTGACGCCGTGCGCGCGGCAGGCGTCGGCCACCGTGACGGCCGTGAGCCTGGCCAGGGTCGCCAGGACGTCGTCGGGGACCGGTACGGGCGCCGCGTCGAGCGCCTCCAGCAGGTACGGCAGGTGGAACCGCTCCTTGCCGGTGCTCTTCGGAGCCGGCCTGCGGTAGTAGGGGTCCTCCAGCAGCACTCGCAGCAGCGCAGGATCGGCCCGGCCCGCCGCCGCCCGGCGTCCGCCCGCGTCGTACTCGGACGCGCCGCCGGTGAAGTGCCGTACCGCGGCGTCCATCAGGGCGTTGGCGGGCCCGGTGTCGAAGGCCAGCGGCTGCGCGCCGGGAGCGACGACGGTGACGTTGGCGATCCCGCCCAGATTGAGGGCCGCGGGGGTTCCGGGCAGCGCGGCCAGGGCCAGGGCGTCGGTCATGGCCACCAGGGGCGCGCCCTGACCGCCGGCCGCGACGTCCCTGCCGCGCAGGTCGGAGACGACGGGCAGTCCGGTCGCCTCGGCGATCCACGCGGCCTGTCCGAGCTGGAGGGTGCCGCGAACGACGCCCTCCTCGACCCAGTGGTACATGGTCTGTCCGTGCGAGACCACCAGGTCGGCGCTGCCCTCGCACAGCTCCCGCACGGCGCGTGCGGCCACGTCGGCGAACGCCTGCCCGATGCCGGTGTCCAGCGCGGCGACGGTACGGACCGTCGTGGCCGACGGAGGCAGACTGCCCGCGATCAGGTCGCGCAGGTGGTCGGGATAGGGAGCGGAGAGATGACCGAGAGGGCGCATCACCAGGATCTCACCCTGGAGTTCGAGGTCCGCGGCGGCCGCCTCGACGGCGTCGTAGGACGTGCCTGACATCAGGCCGATCACACGCACGAAGTTCTCCTGCGAGAGGCTGGGCGATTCGGACGGGACGGAGGCTGTCCGGGCGTGATCAGCTCCGGCCGGCCGTCGTGGTCAGCTGGTCGGGTCCGGCTCCCGGCTCCTCGCCGTGGACGGCGGCACCGCCGGCCGCCGGCGCGCGGTGGAAAAGACTCAGCACTCCGCCGACCAGCAGCGTGATCAGCACGCCGATGGGCACGAGCCACTGGGCCGCGATCGCCTGGGACACCGTGGCCCCGCCCGTGGTGACGTCGATCCTCACCACGCGCACGATGTAGGTCATCACCCCGATGGTGACCAGGAAGGCCACGACGGAGTCGACCTCGTTGGCGCGTGTGACGAGCCGTCCCAGGAGGAACGCGCCGAGCAGCGCGCCGTAGGTGTAGCCCGCGATGGTCAGTCCCGTCAGATACACGTTCCCGGTGCTCTCGCTGAACGCGCAGGCGAACACGGCCATGAGCGTCGCCCACACCAGCGTCATCCAGCGGGCGAGCCTGAGCAGCGCCGCCTCGGAGGGAGTGCTGCGGAAGAAGCTGTGGATGATGTCGGCGACCGTCGAGTTCGACATGGAGTTCAGCGCCGAGGACAGCGATCCCATCGCCGCGCCCAGAATGCCGGCCACGAGCAGGCCCGAGACGACCACGGGCAGCCCGTGCAGGATGAAGTCGGGGTAGAGGTTGTCCGAGCTGGCCAGCCCCAGCTCCGAGAAGGACCGGCCCTCGTTGTACGACCACAGCAGTGCGCCGACGAGGGAGAAGGCGGCGAACTGGACGGTGACGAAGACTCCCGAGGCGATCATGGCCTTCTGACCCTCGCGCAGTGTCCGGGTCGCCAGCACGCGCTGGACGATCAGCTGGTCGGAGCCGTGCGACGCCATGGCGAAGATCGCGCCGCCGATGATGGCCGTGGGCAGGGCGAACGGGCTGGTGAGGATGTGGGCGAGGCTGAAGTCGGTGTCGAAGAGCGTGAACCGTCCGGCGTCCAGGGCGCGCGCGTAGCCGTCCCCTCCGACGTGCGCGGACAGCACCGCCACGGCGAGGACCGCGCCGCCGAGGTAGAGCACCATCTGGATGGCGTCGGTCCAGATCACCGCCTTGATGCCGCCCAGGTAGGTGTAGACGACGGTGATCAGCGTGAGCACGATGATGATCACGCGGTAGCTCGCGTGCACGCCGAACTCGTCGAGCAGCAGCTTGATCGGGATGGCGGAGGCGAACAACCGGACACCCTCGGCCAGCAGCCGGGTGAACACGAAGGTCACCGAGGCGAGCCCCTGCAGCTTCAGCCCGAACCGGCCGCCCAGGTACTGGTAGGCGCTGACGAACCCGCCGCGCTTGTAGAGGGGGATCAGCACGGTGGCCACGACGACGCGTCCGATGACGTAGCCCAGGGCGAGTTCGACGTTCCCGAAGCCCTGGCCGCTGTACGCGCCGCCGGGGACGCTGATGACGGTCAGTACGCTGGTCTCGGTGGCGACGACGGAGAAGGACACGGTCCACCACGGCATGTGGCCTTCACCGACGAAGTAGTCCTTCGCCGACTTCTGCCGGCCGGCCTTCCGCAGGCCGATCCAGGCGATCCCGATGAGATAGACCACGATCACCACGAGGTCGAGCTGGCGCACGCTTGCTCCTAGACACTGGCCGGTGGGGTCGCCGGCGCGGGGGGAGGGGTGGGAGGCGCCGTCCGGCGGACGCGGACGACGAGGGACGCATGAGGGGTGGTGCGGTCCAGGGCCAGCAGCCGGGCCCCGTCGAGGGGGTCGCCGAGTGAGTCGCCGAGCCGTACGGGAAGTCCGGAACCGGTGATCTCGGCGGTCAGCGGTGCCATCAGGACCGGGCCGAGACCCGTCAGTCCACCGGTGACGGCCAAGGGCAGCGGGCCGCCGTCTTCGCCGATCCGGCGGGCTGCGGCGAGCGCGGTCCCGGCCAGGTCGGCGGCCGCGCCCCGGACGATCGCCGCGGCGACCGCGTCCCCCGCGTCGGCGGCGCGCGCCACCGCGGGGGCGAACGAGGCGGCCGTGCGGGCGGGATTGCCGTCCCGTCCGACGGTCGCCGGCAGCCGTCCGGGATCACCGAAGAGGCCGACGGCCGCGTCCAGCAGGGCGGTGGCCGGGCCCCGCCCGTCATGGGCCCGCAGGGCCGCCCGCAACCCGTCCGTGCCGATCCGGGCACCACTGCCGTCGTCGCCGAGCAGGGGTCCCCACCCGTCGACGCGTGCGTACGTCCCGTCGGCGCCGATCCCGACCGCGACCGCCCCGGTGCCGATCGCCAGCACCACGCCCGCCCGGCCGCCGAGTGCTCCGGCATGGGCGGTGACGGCGTCGCTGGTGACGGCGGACTCCTGGACGGGCACGTCCTCCAGGAGGGCCGCCGCCAGGGAGCGGGCCGCCGCGGGGGCCGAAGCCGCTCCGGCGGCCCCCACGAGTACCGCCTCCGGCCGAGCGCCGTCGGACTTCCGAAGGAGCGGCTCGACGGCGGCGCGCACGGCCGCACGGGCCGCCGCCACACCGTCGGGCGCCGCAAGTCCGGGAGCACCGGGGACGGAACTGACGGCCCGTGACGAGTCGACGCCGTTCCACAGCATGGCGCGGCAGCCGGTCTTCCCGAGATCCACCGCCACTACTGAAGTCATAGGGTCTGCCCTTCGCCCGAAGGACCCGGCACGTCGAAAGCCACCAGGTCGCCGGTGACCGGTGCGGATCGCCGTCCGAGTATGGAAATCCGTAGTCCGGATGTCAACAAGTAACGTAGTGTCGGTCGCCGCGTAACTTTTTGACCTGCTCGGGCCACCCCCTTACCCTGTGTGCATCACACCCAGGAGGGGCCATGGTCCGCCAGTCCTCGTCCCGCGTGCCGGAGCAGTCCGCCCAGGACGCCCCGCCCGCCGACATCCTCACGCGCGTCCGCGCCGCCCGGCCCTCCCTGGCCCCCTCGGAACGCAGGGTCGCCGACGTGGTCCTGGCCGACCCGGGGCAGGTCGCGGAGTTGTCCATCAACGCTCTGGGGGGCAGGGCGAGCACCTCGGCGGCCACCGTGATGCGGTTCTGCCGCACCATCGGCACGGGCAACTACCCCCAGCTGCGGCTGGCGCTGGCGGCCGCCGCCGCGCGGGAGCATGCCCTGGGCGGTGAGCGGGCGGCGCGGGGCGGCACGGACATCAGCCCGACGGACTCGCTGGACCGGATAGTCAGCAAGATCATTTACAACGAGGTGCGGGCCCTGGAGGACTCGGGCACCGGACTCGACGTCGACGCGCTGGGCCGGGCGGTGGACGCCGTGGCCAAGGCCCGCAGGATCGACATCTTCGGCGTGGGAGCCAGCGCGTTCGTCGGCCAGGACCTGCACCAGAAGCTCCACCGCATAGGCCGCATGGCATTCATCTGGAGCGACCGGCACGCGGCGCTCACCGCTACGGCCCTGCTGGGGCCGGGCGACGTGGCCCTGGCCGTCTCCCACTCCGGGGAGACCGAGGACACCACCGAACCGCTCCAGGCCGCGGCCGCACGCGGAGCCACCACCATCGCCCTGACCAACGACCCCGGCTCCACCCTCGCGACGAGCGCCGACCTCGTGCTCACGACCTGCGCCCGGGAAACGCCGTTCCGCTCCGGTGCGACCGTCAGCCGCATCGCCCAGCTGGCCGTCATCGACTGCCTCTTCGTCGGCGTCGCCCAGCGCTCCTACGACGCGGCGACCACCGCCCTCGAGGAGACCTACGGAGCCGTCCGGCGCCGTGGGCGTCCCACGCGACGGCCCCCGTCCTCCCCTGGCGCGTGACGCCACTCCCGTCGTTCACTCGGCCGCCGGTTTCCGCCGCCTCGCTCCCGTCGCCTTGGTCAGGGCGCGTCGGCGGGCCTGGTCCACCGCGTGTGTCAGCGCCGCGATGTCGTACGCGCCGTGGTGACGCCTGCCGTTGACGAAGAAGGTCGGCGTGCCCGACACCCCGCTCAGATCCGCGGAGTCCACGTCCTCGGCGATCCTGCGGGCGCCCCGGCGAGCTTCCAGGTCCTCGCGGAAGACCTCCATGTCCAGGCCCAGCTCCTGGGCGTGCCGCAGCAGATCCCGCTCGCTCAGCTCGTCCTGCCGTTCGAGGAGCAGGTCGTGCATGGCCCAGAACCCTCCCTGACGCGCGGCCGCCTCCGACGCCTCCGCAGCCAGTTGCGCGTGCGGATGCACGTCCGTCAGCGGGAGATGCCGCCACACGTAGCGGACATCGGTCTCACTGCCCAGCAGGTCGCGGACCACGGTCTCGGCCCGGCCGCAGTACGGGCACTCGAAGTCGCCGTACTCGATCAGGGTCACCGCGGCGTCCTCCGGGCCCCGCACCCGGTCGTGGCGCACGTCGACGGCGACGGCCAGATCCGTCAGCGGCTCGGAGACCCCCAGCAGCGCCCGCGCCTTCCGGGCCGCCGGCAGTAGCCCGATCACGCCGGAGACCGCCCAACTCGCCGCGAACGAACCGAGCAGGGTGGCCAGGATGCCGATGCGGGCCTGGTTCAGTTCCTCTCCCTCGAAGGCGAGAGCCGCGATCAGCAGCGACACCGTGAAGGCGGCCCCCGCGATCGCTCCGGCGGTGGTGACCGACCCCCACCCCACATTGGGCCGCAGCCGCCCGCCCGACAGCATCTGCACACCCGCCATCGAGCCCACGACCCCCACGATCTTGCCCACCACGCAGCCGCACAGGATGCCCAGCGTGATGGGCGAGGTGAACGCGTCGGCCAGCCGGGCGCCGCTCAGCTCGATCCCCGCGTTCGCCAGCGCGAACAACGGCACGATGCCGAAGCTCACCCAGGGCAGGAACCTCTGCTCCAGCCGTTCGTTCGGCGAGATCGCCGAGGCCAGGCCCCGGGCCGCCGAACGCTGCAACTCCGGGGTCGGCTGCTCCCGGAACCGCCTGAACAGACGGCTCGCCCGCTCCAGGTCCCCGCGGGGCGCCGGGTAGGCGAGGACCAGGGTCCCGACGGCCAGCCCCGTCACGACCGGGTCGATCCCGGCCTCGTGCAACGCCACCCACACCACCACGGACAACACCGCGCAGTACCCGCCGCCGCGGACACCCGCCACCCGCAGCACGGCGATGAGCAGCAGCGTGCCCAGGGCGACGAGCAGGGCGGGCAGGTGGATCTCGTCGCTGTAGAACACGGCGATGACGAGCAGTGCCACGAGATCGTCGACGACCGAGAGGGACAGCATGAACGCTCGCAAGGAGGCCGGCAGCCGGGAACGGAAGACGGCCAGGATGCCCAGCGCGAAGGCGGTGTCGGTCGACATGGCCGTGCCCCAGCCGTGCACCGAGTCGTGCCCCGCGTTGACGGCGACGTAGATCAGCGCCGGAACGACCATGCTGCCGAGACCGGCCACCGCGCTGAGCAGCATCCAGCGCCGGTCCCGCAGTTCCCCCATGTCGAACTCGCGCCGCGCCTCCAGGCCGACGACGAAGAAGAACAGGCTCATCAGCCCCGCGTTGACCCACTCGTGCAGGTCCAAGGAGAGGTGACCGGCGTCGAAACCGATCGTGAAGCGCGCCCCCCACACGGCCTCGTAGGAGGAGAGGTCGATGTTGGCCCAGAGCAGCGCCACGATCACCGCCGCCAGCAGCAGGGCGGCGCTGCCGGTCTCCGTCTGCACGAAGGTCCGCCAGCGCGTACCGCCCCGGGTCGACATCCCCTGTCCCGTCCCACGGGACTCGCCACCGCTCACCCGGCCGATTATGACCGCCACCGGCCAGGGTGACGGCGCGTCACGAGTGCCGAGTCCCCGAACGTCCCGTTTCGGAGTACCCGCCCTCGCGCAGACCGGTCACCAGGTCGCGCGGTCACCTCGCCGCGGCCGGGACCTCGGAATCCGCGCGGCCTTCCGGCGCGACGAGTAGGACGATCGGATCGGACCGCGGCGATCGGGTACGGCAGGGCCCACCGGACGCCCGCGGTCCACGGCCCGAGGCCGTCGGGGCGGGTCAGCGCGGGGTGCCCTCGATGCCGCCGTCGCCGCGGTGTGGTGCCGTCGCCCAGGAAGGGAGCCAGGCGTCCTCGGGAAGCGGAGCCAGGCTTGCGAAGTGGTCGACGATCGCCCGGAGCCCCGGATGCGGATCCGCCCGGGGGAGGATGAGCGAGAGGGGGTACGCGAGCGTCGGGCCCGCGATCGGGATGCGGCGCAGGTCGTGGTTGGCCGGCCAGATGTACCGGTCGCGCGAGCCCACGAGGGTGGCCGCGTCGTCGGAGTCCGCGAGGATGTCGAGGAGTACCTCGTTGCCGAAGTTCGGACCCGCGGCGTCCACGCGGAGGCCGAATGCGGTGGCGAGCTGATCGTAGAAGTCCGCCCATTCGCTGTGCGGCGCGATCCCCGGCACCCAGATCCGGTGCCCGCGCAGCCGGTCCGGTGTCAGGGTGCGTGCGGAGGCGAGCGGATGCCTCGGGCCCACGAGGAGTTCCAGCGGCGAGTGGAACGCGTGGATCATCCGCACGTCACGCGGCAGTGCGGCGGGGTCGGTGACCGAGCGGAACGAGGCGTCGACGTCGCCCGCCCGCACGGCGGCCACCGCCAGACGCGGGTCGTTGACCCTGAGCGTCACCACGTCCAGTTCCGTTCCGGGACGTGAGCGCCAGTAGTCGTGCAGGACGACGGCCTGCGCGGACCGCAGGCCGAGAACGTCGATCCGCAGCGCGCGTGAGCCCCGTCTGATCGCGGTGACGGCGCGGTCGGCACCCGCGACGACGTTCCGGGCGTGCGGGAGGAAGGCCTGTCCGTCCAGCGTCAGCTCGACCCCGCGGGCGGTGCGGGTGAACAACCGGACGTCGAGCGCGCGCTCGAGGGCCGCGATCCGCTTCGAGACCGCCTGCTGCGTCACACCGAGCTCGTCGGCGGCGTGCCGCAGCCGGCCGAGCTCGGCCGCGCGGACGAACGATCGCACCGCCTCGGTATCCATGGATGGGAGCATAGACCCGCACAACCGGTGGTTGTGGACTGCGCCGGGCCCGGTCGATGAGGGCCAGGCGCCGGCCTCGCCGGACGGACCAGTCGCGCTCGTCGGGTTGTCGCCCTCGGGCCGACCCCAGCCCGGATCCACCGGTAGCCCCCGTGGTCCGTCCCCGGCCGGCCGTCGGCCGGCCTCGGTGGTACGCAGGTCGCGGGAGCCTGGGCGGAACAAGCGCACGACTGGGCCAAGTGCACGATGGCCGGCGTCCTCGGCGGCGGGACCGGGTCTTGTCCCCGATGAGTGGACACCTGTTCGTTTCGTTATGCGGCAAATGTCAGGGGAGCTGACTGCTGTTCGTAGGCGATCGGTGCCTGCTGTCCGTTCGCCGAGTGCCGTCGACGGGTGTTGTAGCGCGTAGCCCAGCGGAAGACCGCCAGGTGGCAGGAACGAACGCCGTCGTAGCGGCGGGCACCGCGCAGTGTCTCGCGTTTGAGGGCGGCGTTGAACGACTCGGCGAGTGCGTTGTCCGCCGAGGTGCCGACCGCTCCCATGGACTGCCGCACCCCCAACTCGGCGCAGGCTTCGGCAAATTGGCGGGATGTGTACTGGGCTCCGTGATCGCTGTGGAATACGGCGCCGGCCAGGCTGCCGCGGACCCGGGCGGCGGCCCGGAGCGCGTCGGCGACAAGCTCGGTGCGCATGTGGTCGGCGATCGACCAGCCCACCAGACGGCGCGAGAAGCAGTCGATCACCGTCGCCAGATACAGGAACTCGCCGTCGCCCACCGGCAAGTACGTGATGTCCCCGACGTACTTGGCGTTCGGCATGCTCGCGGTGAAGTCGCGCCGGAACAGGTCCGGCACCGGGGTGGCGGACGGTTCGGGCACGGTGGTGGTTACGCGCTTGCGCAGTCGCAGCCCGGCGATGCCGAACTTCCGCATCACCCGCCCGACGCGCTTGTGGTTCACGCGC